>JAYUQI010000063.1:0-4727 GCA_043756805.1 Sphingomonas sp. | reverse complement strand
CAAACAACCAATGCGCGACAACGGGCACTATGAAATTCGGGATCGCCATCGGCAAAAGCCAATGCCCAGTAGCGATTCACGCCATCGGCGTCCTCGATAATTGCATTGAGCGCGACGTTTGCGGGCGTGGGCAGCGCCGAGCGGATGTGCGCCACGATCCGCAATTCATCGGTCGACACCGTGGCGTCGATCTCGACCTCGGCGGGCGCATTGCGCATCCCCTGCCGAAAATCGTCAAAATCATAACAAGCCCAGCGCGTCGAAGGCGACAGGTTGAACTCGCGATAAGCGGAACCATCGAGCGGCTGCCAGAAAATCTCGAAGCAGGTCGTGCGCCAAAGGTCATCATATCGACCACGGTCTGCCTCGATCACCGGTATCGTGATCGCGGCAATGTCGCCACGCGCCACAAATTCAGCGCGGCATCCGGTTGGCGTTGCCACCACAGATGCTTCGATTTGGCCTACGGATCCTGCTGCGCAGCGGGGGTGAAGGATCAGCGCATGCACAATATTTCTCCCGATCCATTGGCCCGCCAACGCGCAATCCCTTCATTCACCGCCGGAAAGAAATCAAGGACAACGTCGCCTTGATCGGTTTATGAGGCGCGGATGACCTACAATTCCGATCTGCTCCGCCTGCTCGATACACGCGGTTATATCCACCAGATGACCGATGCAACCGGTCTCGATGCGCTGGCGCAGACGCAGGTCATCCCCGGCTATATCGGGTTCGACGCGACCGCGCCCAGTTTGCACGTCGGCAGCCTTGTCCAGATCATGATGCTCCGCCGCCTGCAACAGGCGGGCCATAAGCCGATTGTCCTCATGGGCGGCGGCACCACGAAGGTCGGCGATCCCTCGGGCAAAGACGAATCGCGCAAGCTGCTGACCGATGCCGACATTGCCGTGAACATCGCGAGCATCCGCCGTGTGTTCGAACGCTTCCTGACCTTCGGGCCAGAGGGATCAGAGGGGGGCCCGACCGACGCCGTCATGGTCAACAATGCCGACTGGCTCGACGCGCTCGAATATATCCCGTTTCTGCGCGATGTCGGCAAGCATTTCACGATCAACCGGATGCTGACCTTCGATTCGGTCAAGCTGCGGCTTGAGCGCGAGCAGCCGCTGACTTTCCTCGAATTCAACTACATGATCCTGCAAGCCTATGATTTCCTCGAATTGTCGCGCCGGTCCGCCTGCCGCCTACAGATGGGCGGCAGCGATCAGTGGGGCAATATCGTCAACGGCATCGAACTGACGCGCCGCATCGACAGTGTGCAGATGTTTGGCCTCACCACGCCACTGATCACGACGGCTGATGGCGGCAAGATGGGCAAGACGGCGGCGGGTGCAGTGTGGCTTAACGAGGATGCGCTGCGCCCCTATGATTACTGGACATTCTGGCGGAACACGCAGGGAGCCGATGTCGGTCGTTTCCTACGCCTCTTCACCGATCTGCCGCTCGACGAAATCGCACGGCTCGAAGCGTTGCAGGGCGAAGAAGAAAATGACGCCAAGAAGATACTGGCCGATGCCGCCACTGCACTGGCGCACGGTGATCAGGTCAAAGGCGACGCTCTCCCCAGTCACGCAATCGCGACCGACGCCATCAACATCGTCGATGCGCTGCTCGCGCTCGGATTTGTTGCCTCGAAAGGCGAAGCGCGCCGCCTGATCGCAGGGGGCGGTGCGCGGATTGACGGCGAGAAAGCTGGCGAGGATGCGTTGGTAACCCCAGGCACCGAGCCGGTGCGCGTTTCGGCAGGGAAAAAGCTCCACGGCCTGATCATAAGGTAAGCGAGGATTTAACCGTCCCTCTTTACCCGCACGACGCAAAGCAGGTGCATTATGCTTGTATGAACGCAGCCGCTCCCGACATGACCACGCAAATGCTCGACAACGAGCGTCGCAAGCGCGAGCGCGAATGCGTCGCGCTCGACACGCTGATGTGTGACCGCGAGGGGCGGACGTTCGGCGCGCAGATTCTCAACCTGTCGAACGGCGGGCTGATGGCAACCACCGAAGCACCGTTGTGCGAACGCGATCCGATCCGCATCGACTTGCCGACCATCGGCTGGATCCGCGCCACCGTCGTCTGGGTGTTGGCCGACCGTGTCGGCGTCCAGTTCCGCGATCCGATTGACCCCGATGAGCTGGCCGTCTTCTGCAAGTTGTTCGGTTAGCCCGAGCGCAGCAACGCCACCGCCGAATCGCGTTCGAACAGGTAAAGTGCCGTTCGCGCCGCCTGCCCGCGCAACCCATCCAGCCCGCCGTCGCGATCAACAAGCAGGCGGGCGTCATCATGCGCGATCGGCGCGAACTCCGTCACTTGCTCTGCCGTCGCCAGCCGAAAGCGCTCCTCGCCCGATTGCTTGGTGCCCAAGACTTCACCGCCACCACGCAGGCGCAAATCCTCTTCGGCGATACGGAAACCGTCATTGGTCTCGCGCATCAGCGCCAGCCGCGCACGCGCCGTCTCGCTGAGGCCATTGCCACGCAACAGCAGACAGACGGATTTTTCGGCGCCCCGCCCTACGCGCCCGCGCAATTGGTGCAACTGGGCAAGGCCGAAGCGCTCGGCGTTCTCGACCATGATCAGGGACGCGTTGGGCACATCGACGCCCACTTCGATCACCGTCGTTGCGACGAGCACCTTCAGGCCACCCCCGGCGAAGGCCTCCATGACCGCGTCTTTTTCCGGCCCCTTCATGCGACCGTGGACAAGACCGATGACATTGCCGAAACGCAGCTTGAGTGATGCGGCCCGCGCTTCCGCCGCCGCGCGGTCGGCCAGTTCATTTTCCTCGACCAGGGGGCAGACCCAGAAGGCCTGCTTGCCCGACGCGATATGCCGCTCCAGCCCGTCAGCAATCTCATCAATCCGTTCGACCGAAATCACCCGCGTCTCGACGGGCGTTCGTCCGGGGGGCATTTCGTCGATCCGGCTGACATCCATCTCGCCATAGTTGGTCAGCGTCAGCGTGCGCGGGATCGGTGTTGCCGTCATCGCAAGCAGATGCGGCGGGGTTTCGGCTTTGCTGGTCAAGAGAAGGCGCTGCGACACGCCGAAGCGATGCTGTTCGTCGATCACGGCCAGCCCGAGCTTCTTGTAGCTCACCGCTTCCTGGAAAATCGCGTGGGTGCCGATCAGGATGTCGATACTGCCATCGGCCAGCCCCATCAGCGTCGCTTCGCGCACCCGCCCCTTGTCACGACCCGTCAGGATCGCGATCCGGACATCAACGCCCGCAAGCAAACGCGACAGGCTGTCGAAATGCTGCCGCGCAAGGATTTCGGTCGGTGCCAGCAAAGCCCCCTGTGTGCCCGCCTCGACCGCGATCAGTAAGGCGTGGAGCGCCACCATTGTTTTGCCTGACCCGACATCACCTTGGAGCAGCCGCACCATTGGTGTTGCTTGCGCCATGTCGCCTTCGATTTCGCTGATCGTTCGCCGCTGGGCCCCCGTCAGTGCATAGGGCAAGCGCAACGCTTCACGGTGCCGCCCGTCCCCTGCCAACGGCGTCCCGCGACGGCGCCGCGACGATGCACGCACGAGCATCAGCGCGAGTTGATTCGCGAACACTTCATCATAAGCCAGCCGGTCGCGCCCCGCTGTATCCTCGGGCGTGTGATGCACCGTCTCGACCGCCGCGCGCCATGATGGCCACGCCCGTTCGGCCAGCAAGCTGGGTTCGATCCATTCGGGCAGAAGCGGCGCACGCGCGATGGCCTGTTCCGCCAATTGTCCGAGCCGACGGGTGGTGAGCCCCTCCGACAGTGGATAGATCGCTTCCTTGAGGATCACAGCCTCAGCCGGATCAAGGATCTGGTCAGGATGCACCATCTGGCGTTCCTGCCCGTAAAGCTCGAGCTTACCCGTCACCAGCTTCGCCTCACGCAGCGGCAACAGCTTGCGGGCATAGCCGGTGTGGTTCCCGAAATAGGTCAGGCTCAGATAATCCCCCGCGCTGTCGACAGCGTGCACCCGCAAGGGTCCGCGCATGCCGCCCTGCTTATAGTCGACGGGCGTCACGACGACCCCGATCTGCGTGCCGGGTACCGCGTCATCGAGCCGGTCCACCCGGGTGCGAACCACCGATCCGGTCGGCAGATGGAACAGGACGTCGATCACCCGCGCCAGCCCCAATCGCGCCAAAGGTTTGGCCAAAGCCGCACCGACGCCTTTGAGCACCTCGATTTCGGCGAATAGCGGATTGAGAAGGTCGGGTCGCATGGTTAGGGGGTTCCTACACCAACCTCCCCGCGTTTGTCGCGGGGGGGCGTTTTGCATTGGAGAATATCGATTGGACCGCGAAACCCGCCTCAAACGCCTGCGCTTCCGCAGCTGGCATCGCGGCACCAAGGAAGCCGACCTGATGGTTGGCGGATTCTATGACCGGTATTCGCATACGTGGAGCGACGACGAGATCAGCTGGTATGAAAGTCTGATGGACGAAGAGGATGTCGACATCATGGCGTGGGCGATTGGCAGCAAGACGCCACCCGAACGCGCATCGGGCCCGATGATGCGTTCGATGCAGAAACTCGATTACATCCCGACCCCCGAATGACCGACATTGCGAAAATCAAATCAGCGTCGGCACCGCTGACGCTGGCGGGCGTGCCCGATGGGTTCTTGCCATCGCTAATGGCCGATCTGACGCGCGCTGCTGCGACACGCGCAGTAATGATTGCAGCCGATGACGCTGCGATGCGCGCCGTGGC
>JAYUQI010000062.1:0-4735 GCA_043756805.1 Sphingomonas sp. | reverse complement strand
GAGATCATAATAGTGCAGGTCGATATCGAGATAGGGCAGGATCAGCCGGTCGCGAATCCACTGCCAGATGATCCGGGTCATCTCGTCGCCGTCAATTTCGACAACGGGATTTTTTACCTTGATCTTGGACATGCGTGAGTGCTCCCGGGGAGAAGATTTGTGGCGTCGTTAGAGGCGTGAGGCGCGGCAATCAACCGTGTGTCGTGCCGTGTTAGCGGATTGTAACACTCGCGTCTCCGCCTTACACTGTGTCTATGGCTTTAAATTCAAATCTTCCGACACCCCCCGGCGGTGTCAAATGGCGCGTTCCCGCGGTTCATCCCGAAGGACGCAAGTTCGTGGCAATCGCGGGTGCGATTACGGTCGTTGCCTGGCTATGGGTGACATGGCTGACATGGCCGCTCATTGGACTGACGCTTTGGGTGGCGTTGTTCTTCCGCGATCCGCATCGTGCGGTGCCGCAGGACGATCGCGCGATCGTCGCGCCGGCCGACGGGTTGATCACGCTGATCGAGAGCGTCCCGCCACCGCGCGAGATGGCAGGGCCGGACGGCCTGGGTGAGGCGCCGTTGACGCGCGTGTCGATTTTCATGAGCGTGTTCGACGTGCACATCAACCGGACGCCGATCTCGGGCGTCATCAAGAACGTCGTTTATATCGCGGGCAAGTTCCTCAACGCCGATCTCGACAAAGCGAGCGAAGAGAATGAACGGCAGCATTTTCTTGTTGAGCGCAATGATGGCGTGCGGATCGGATTTACGCAGATTGCGGGCCTGATCGCGCGGCGGATCGTGCCGTTTGTGAAAGCGGGTGATTCGGTGACAGTTGGCCAGCGGGTTGGGCTCATTCGCTTTGGCAGCCGTGTCGATGTCTATCTGCCGGCGGGCACGGCATCGAAAGTCGCGCTTGGGCAGCGCAGTGTTGCCGGTGAGACGATATTGGGCATCATCGGCGATAATCACAGCACGATCGGTGTTAGCCAGTGAAGCCAGCGATGCGCGGCATTCCGCTGCGCACGGTTGCGCCGAACGCGATTACTGCGCTTGCGCTTTGTTTCGGACTGACGGGGATCAGGTTTGCGATTGCAGCGTCGGGGGCGGATGGCGTTCCCGATGACTGGGTGAAAGCGATCGGTTCGATCATCATTGCGGGCATTCTCGACGGTGTCGATGGCCGCGTGGCGCGGATGTTTCGGGGCGAGAGCCGCTTCGGCGCCGAGCTTGATTCGCTGTCGGATGTCATCGCGTTCGGGGTTTCGCCGGCGCTGATCATCTATCTGTGGTCGCTTCAGCATTTTCCCCGCTTCGGCTGGTTCTGCGCGCTCGCCTTTGCAGTTTGCCAAGCGCTTCGACTGGCGCGGTTCAATGCGCGGATCGATGTTGAGGATCAACCGCACAAGTCTGCCGGATTTCTGACGGGCGTTCCGGCACCGGCGGGAGCGGGGCTTGCCTTCTTGCCTTTATATCTTTGGATCGTCACCGATAATGCGTTGTTCCGTGAACCGTATATCGTCGCGCCGTGGCTGGCTTTTATTGCCATGCTGATGATTTCAAACGTCGCGACGTTCAGTTGGGGATCGATCCGCTTGCGCCGCACGATACGGCTTGAGGCGATCCTGCTGCTCGCGCTCGTCGGCACAGCCTTGTTTGCCGAACCGCTATGGACACTCATCGTCGTGTGCATCGGCTATGTCGCGCTGATCCCGTTCAGTATCCGCAGCTATTCAAAGGTCAAGCAGCGGCGCGCAGCGGAGCATAATACGGCCGCATCGGGACCATCTGCCTGACCGGACGGGGAGCGAAGTTCACGAAGTTCTCACTATGAGGCGTATCGCCGCGAAGCGCGCCGCAGATCGTTTCCGATGCGTTGCGAATCGTCGCCACAATCAATCCGACCGTCGCCAACAAGATTGTCAGCACCACGATAAATGACAAAAATCCGAGCATATCAGCGACTCCCAGTTAAAGGACGAACCAGCGTTAAATGTCTTGGTTCCACATGTTCATGATTTGTTCTTAACATCATCCTTGCATCCATGGCAAGCGCTAAGTATGGGGACCATCCATTCCACATGGGAAGCACCATACCGGTGCCGTCGCGCAAGCGGGGGTCATCGCTTCCCAGAGGTTCAACCGGGTTAGGAGAAACGATTATGGCGGCACCTGTCGTCACGATGCACCAGCTGCTTGATGCTGGCGCACATTTTGGACACCAGACGCACCGCTGGAACCCAAAGATGAAACCTTACATCTTTGGCGACCGCAACGGCGTTCACATTCTTGATTTGTCGCAGACCGTGCCCCTGATGGCGCGCGCGCTCGACTTTGTGTCGTCGACCGTTGCCGGCGGCGGTAAGGTTTTGTTCGTCGGGACCAAGCGCCAGGCGCAGGAGCCGATTGCAGACGCTGCGCGCATGGCAGGCCAGCATTTCGTCAATCACCGCTGGCTGGGCGGGATGCTTACCAACTGGAAGACGATTTCGGGATCGATCAAGCGCTTCAAAGCGCTTGAGGAGCAGCTGTCGGGTGACACTGCTGGTCTGACCAAGAAGGAAGTCCTTCAGCTGACACGCGAGAAGGACAAGTTCGAGCTTTCGCTTGGCGGTATCCGCGACATGGGCGGTATTCCCGATGTCATGTTCGTAATCGACGCGAACAAGGAAGAGCTGGCGATCAAGGAAGCCAATGTGCTCGGCATTCCGGTCGTTGCGATTCTTGATTCGAACGTCTCGCCCGACGGCATTGCGTTTCCGATTCCAGCGAATGACGATGCAGCGCGCGCGATCCGGCTTTATTGCGAAGCTATTGGTGCTGCCGCCACCCGCGGTGGTCAGTCAGGCGCCTCGGCCCGTGGTGTCGACATTGGCGCGATGGTCGAACCGCCGGTTGAAACGGCATTGGTTGTCGAAGAGCCTGTTGCCGAGTCGGTCGTCGAAACAGTTGTTGTCGAGCCTGTCGTTCAAGCTGCGGTGGCTGAAGAACCCGCAGCGGAAGCCGCTGGCGAAGAAGCGACAGCGTAACATTTGATCGTCATTCCCGCGAAGGCGGGAATCCAACTCCCAATCGTCAGCTTTAGGAGTTGGATTCCCGCCTTCGCGGGAATGACGCAGGATTTAGAAGGAATTTGGACATGGCAGAGATCACAGCCGCCAGCGTCAAGGAACTGCGCGAAATTTCGGGCGCGGGCATGATGGATTGCAAAAAAGCGCTGAACGAAACCGACGGCAACATGGATGCAGCGGTCGATTGGCTGCGCACCAAGGGACTGGCGACCGCTGCCAAGAAGGCCGGACGCACGGCATCCGAAGGGCTGGTCGGCGTCATTGTAAGTGGTACAACGGCCGCGGCCGTCGAAGTGAACAGCGAAACCGATTTCGTGGCGAAGAACGATCAGTTCCAAAGCTTCGTCCGCAGCGTTACCGAACTTGCGCTCACGCACAACAGCAGCATCGAAGCGCTTGCCGCCGCACCGATGGGTGACGGCACGGTGCAGGACGTCCTGACCGCAAATATCGCGACGATTGGCGAGAACCAGTCGCTGCGCCGTGTGGCCATTGTTTCGGTTAGCGAAGGCGCGGTTGTTTCTTATGTCCACAATGCCGCTGCGCCTGGCCTCGGCAAGATCGGCGTGCTTGTCGCGCTCGAAGGCAGTGCCGACAAGGCGGCCATCGAAGCGCTGGGCAAGCAACTCGCGATGCATATTGCTGCGGCGAGCCCGCTGGCACTCCACGGCGAAGGTCTGGATGCCGCGCTCGTCGAGCGCGAGCGCGCGATCGCGATGGAAAAAGCCGCCGAAAGCGGCAAGCCCGCCGACATCATCAGCAAGATGGTCGATGGCGCGATGGCAAAGTTCCGCAAGGAAAACGCGCTGATGTCGCAGTTGTTCGTGATGGATAACAAGACGGTCATCGCTGATGTCGTTGCGGCAGCCGCGAAGGCAGCGGGGGGCAGCATTGCATTGACCGACTACGTCCGTTTCCAGCTGGGCGAAGGCATCGAAAAAGCAGTCAGCGATTTCGCCGCTGAAGTTGCCGCGACATCGGGTATCCCGCAGGGTTAAGCCATGCTTGGCAAGCGCGCGCACGCTGACTAGGGTGCGCGCTCGCTTCCTGCCAATAACGAAAGTATGCCCTGCGCGATGAGCCGCCCCCGCTACAAACGCATCCTGCTGAAACTGTCGGGCGAAGTGCTGATGGGGCCGTCTGGCCTCAGCATCGACCCCGAAGAAACCGCGCGCGTGGCGGGCGAAATCGCCAACGCCAAGGCGATGGGGTTTGAACTGTGCGTCGTCGTGGGCGGCGGCAATATCTTCCGTGGCATGGCGGCAGCGGCCAAGGGCATCGAACGCGCCACGGCTGACTATATGGGCATGTTGGCGACGGTCATGAACGCACTGGCGGTGCAGAATGCGCTTGAAGCCATTGGCGTTGACACGCGGGTGCAATCAGCAATTCCGATGTCGAGTGTGTGCGAGCCGTATATAAGGCGGCGGGCAGAGCGGCATCTGGAAAAGGGTCGCATCGTGATTTTTGCGGCGGGGACAGGAAGCCCGTTTTTTACGACGGATACCGGGGCCGCGTTGCGTGCGGCGGAAATGAAATGCGAAGCGCTGTTCAAGGGCACGTCGGTCGATGGTGTGTATGACAGCTGGGGAATTCGTGACAGGAGAATGGAGCTTTTAGGAGGCCTGCATGCAGGATTCTTTGAAGGCTCATTATCGGTTGTTGCTGGGTTTG
>JAYUQI010000061.1:0-4736 GCA_043756805.1 Sphingomonas sp. | reverse complement strand
CATGGACTTCTCCTTATCTCTCCCGCAGTCCTGAGCCTGTCGAAGGACGGTTAGGTTTGCGAACCGCCCTTCGACAGGCTCAGGACTACCGGTTTAGGCAACTACCGTCACCGCAACCGCATGTTCGGCGCGGAAACGGTTGCGCAGACCGACTTTGTCGATCTTTTCGGTGCCGAGGCGCGGCAATGGCTCTGCCTCGACCCAGACGCACACCGGCATTTTGAACGGTGCCAGATGTTCGGACAGAAAGAACAGCAACGCTTCGTCGCTGACATGCTCGCCGGGGTGATAATGCACCACGGCGCCGACGATTTCGCCGAGCCGCTCGTCGGGCAGGCCGAAGACGCACGCTTCGGCAACGGCGGGGTGCGCGTAAATCGCGGCTTCGACTTCCTGACAGCTGATATTTTCACCGCCGCGGATGATGATGTCTTTCTTGCGGTCGACGATGAAGAGATAATTGTCTTCATCGAGATAGCCGATGTCGCCGGTGCGGAAATAGCCGTCGGCAGTCATGGCGTCGCGCGTCGCATCTTCGCGGTTCCAGTAGCCGCTGAAATTGGCAACCGTGCGGATGCACACTTCGCCGCGTTCGCCCTGCGGCACGGGCTTGCCCGCGTCATCGAGGATGGCGAGATCGACCAGCGGTGCCGACGCGCGCCCGGTCGAGTTCGGTTTGTCGAGATAATTCTGGCTGAACGACCCCGCACCGACTGCATTGGTTTCGGTCAGGCCATAGCCGAGCGCAGGCGGGGCCGGCAGCTCGTCATTCAAGCGCCGGACATGCTCGGGCGGACGCGGCGCACCGCCGGCGGCAAAGGACTGGATCGTCGACAGGTCATATTTGCTGCGGTCGGGATGGTTCATGATTTCCCAGCTCATCAGCGGCACACCCGTGAAATTGGTGCATTTCTCGGCTTCGATCAGGCGCATTGCCTCGAGCGCATTCCATTTCGGCATCAGCACTATCTTGCGACCGATCGCAAAGCTGACGAGCAGCATCGGGATTTCACCCGTGACGTGGAACAGCGGAACGGTCATGAGGACGGCATGTTGCGGGCGCGGTTCGTTGATCGTGCCGTCTTCGGTGGCGATCTGGAGCATCATCATCGCCATCGTGATGTAATTGAATGTGCCCTGCACAACGGCACGGTGCGTCGAATAGGCGCCCTTCGACTGGCCGGTTGATCCACTCGTGAACAAAATCGTCGCGAGATCATCACCCGTCACGTCGGGCAATGTCGCTTTTGTCCTATTTTTCAGCACCGGTTCGAGCGCCTGATCGAGCGGCAGGGCGACATCGACGACGACAATCGCACAACCCGGATTGCCGCCACATTCCGCCAGTCGCGCGGCACGCGGCGGATCGGCAAAGGCGAGGGTGCAGCCAACGTCGGCGATCCCGGCGCATAATTCACCGCCCTGCCACCAGCCGTTGAGCAGCGTCGCGACGCCGCCCGCCATCAATGTGCCCATATACAGCACGACCCACGACGGGGCATTGCGCATGGCAATGCCCACGCGGTCGCCTTTTTTGACGCCGTGATCGGAAACCAGCGCATGCGCGACGTCCGATGCTGCGGCATAAACCTGCGCAAAGCTCAGCCGTTCGTCGCCGTCGACAATGAAATCAGCGTCGCCATGCTGCGCACAGAAATGGGCGAAATAGCCGTTGAGCGTTGGCGGCGCGGCGGCGATCATGGGCACGTCGACGCCGCAGGGCAGCGTGAAATTGCCGATTGGCAAGGGGCCGCCAGGAACTGACAGGTTGGCGATGGATTGGTCGATCCGTAAATCGAGTGATGATGGCATCTATCTCTCTCCGCTTGGTCTTCTGCTTTGACGCCGTTATGGAGCGCGAAACCTGCGGGGAAAAGCCTTGATATTGCAATTGGTCAGTGACGCTACGGCAGCCATCAATTGGAGCGACCTGAATCTGTCGCCGATTGCGCTCGATCTCGGCTTTTTCAAGCTGCGCTGGTACAGCCTTGCCTATATCGCCGGGATTTTGGTTGGCTGGTGGTATCTCATGCGCCTGATCGCGCAGCCGGGTGCGCCGATGGCCAAGCGCCATGCCGACGACTTTGTGTTTTACCTCACGCTCGGGATCATCCTTGGTGGGCGGCTTGGCTATGTCTTGTTCTACAAGCCCGAAATGCTGATGAACCCGCTTGAAATGCTCAAGCTATGGGAAGGCGGCATGTCGCTCCACGGCGGTTTCCTGGGTGTGATCATCGGGCTCTGGCTGTTTTGCCGCAGGAACGGGCTCAACATGCTGCGTGTGTGCGATGTTGTTGCCGTGGCAACGCCGTTCGGTTTGCTGTTCGGGCGGCTGGCGAACTTCGTCAACGGCGAGCTGTGGGGCCGCCCGACCGATTTGCCGTGGGGCATCATTTTCCCGGGCGCCGGGCCTGAACCGCGCCACCCGAGCCAGCTTTACGAAGCCGGGATCGAAGGCGTGTTCATGTTCATCGTCCTGTGGATCATGTTCTGGAAGACCGATGCGCGCTATCAGCCGGGCAAGCTCGTTGGCACGGGCCTGATCATCTATGGCATTGGCCGCACGGTCGTCGAGCTGGTGCGCCAGCCCGATGCGGGGATGGAGAACCTGTCGTGGGGGCTGACCATGGGGCAAACGCTGTCGATCCCGATGCTGCTGGTCGGGATTTACCTCGTTGTGACCGCAAAGAAGCGCCGAATCCGCGTTGAACCGATTGCGGGCAATGCCAGCATCTCCTGATCCTGCGGATCAGGACGGGCCAGCGTCGCCTGACCCTGAGGACGGACTGCTCGCCGACCGCCTTGCCCGTGCAATCACGCTGGCGGGGCCGATGCCGGTGTCGCAGTTCATGGCGGCGGCCAATGCCGACTATTACGCGCATCAGGCCGCCATCGGCGGCGATTTCATCACCGCGCCCGAGATCAGCCAGATGTTCGGTGAGCTGATCGGCGTTGCGCTCGCCGATGTCTGGGAGCGCGCGGGGCGGCCCGAATGCCACTATGTCGAGCTGGGGCCGGGGCGGGGGACGCTGGCGGCCGATGCGCTCAGGGCGATGGCGAAATCGGGGCTGACGCCGCCGGTGCACTTCGTCGAAACATCGCCATCGTTGCGCATGGCGCAAGCGGCAGCTGTGCCCGAAGCGATGTGGCATGATGATATGACAGCGCTGTCAGAAACGGTGCCGCTGCTCGTGGTTGCCAATGAGTTTTTCGATGCGCTGCCGATCGAGCAACTGGTCCGCGCGCCGACCGATTGGCGGCAGCGGCTGGTGGCGTGTCAGGATACGCTGTTTCTGCCGGTCACGGGAAAGCCGGTGCCCGACGCGATCATTCCCGAAGCGCTACGCGACGCGCCAGTGGGCAGCATTGTCGAATCGTCGCCCGCGAGTGTTGGCATCATCCGCGCGCTGGCCAAGCGGCTGGCGGGGCAGGGGGGCGCGGCGCTGATCATCGATTATGGCTATGATGGTCCGGCGCTCGGCGAGACGTTGCAGGCGGTGCGCGCGCATCACTATGCCAATCCGTTCGATGCACCGGGGTCAGTCGATCTGAGCGCGCATGTCGATTTCGCGACGCTGGGGGCAGCAGCGATGGTGGCCGGGGCGAGCGTGCACGGCCCGGTGCCGCAGCGGGATTTTCTGGGCTCGCTGGGCATCGCATCGCGCGCGGCGGCGCTGGCCCGGCAATCGCCCGCGCGTGCGGATGATGTCACCGCAGCGCATCAGCGGCTGACCGATCCAGCAGCAATGGGCACTTTGTTTCGGGTCATGGGTTTGACCGGCAAGGACTGGCCCGTGCCTGTGGGATTTGCCTGACACCATCAAAAAAACCGTATGCCTGAGCTTGTCGAAGGCCTGCCCTTCTTCTCTCGACCACGGCCAAGTAAGGGCAGCCGTTGATCTTCGATCCCCTTCGGGACGACAGGCTCAGGGATGCGGTTCCCTTATGCCGAAACCAAGCTAGAAGCAGCGCATGATCGACGCCACCACAACCCCCCTGCTCAGCGGCACGCGCCACGGTTTCCTCGGGCGGCGCGGCGGGGTTTCGACGGGGCTGGTTGCGGGGTTGAATGTGGGGCTGGGATCAGGCGATGATCCGGCGGCGATTGCCGAAAACCGGCGGCGCGCGGCGGATGCTGTGGCACCGGGCGCAGCGCTGGTCACGGTGTATCAGGTGCATTCGGCGGACGTTGTGACAGCAGACATCTGCGCCGATGATGCGCGCCCGCATGCCGATGCGATGGTGACGGCAACGCCGGGACTGGTGCTCGGCATCCTCACCGCCGATTGCGCGCCGGTCCTGTTCGCCGATAGCGAAGCGGGCGTGATCGGCGCGGCGCATGCCGGATGGAAAGGCGCGATTGGCGGCGTGACCGATGCGACGATCGACGCGATGGAAAAACTGGGTGCCGAACGCGCGCGCATTGCTGCTGCCATCGGGCCGTGCATCGCGCGTGCCTCTTATGAAGTCGATGCCGGATTCCTGTCGCGCTTCGCCGATGCCGATCCGGCGAACGAACGCTTTTTCGCTGACGGGAAACGCCCCGATCACTATCAGTTCGACCTCGAAGCCTATGTCGCGCACCGGCTCGCGGCGGCGGGGATCATGCGGGTCGCGGCACTGGGGCTTGATACGTATTCGCAGGCGGATCGCTATTTTAGTTTTCGGCGCGCGACACATGCAGGCGATCCGGACTATGGACGACAAATCTCGCTGATTGCGCTTCTTTGAGCCCT
>JAYUQI010000060.1:0-4743 GCA_043756805.1 Sphingomonas sp. | reverse complement strand
AGTGTTCACATCACATAGGAGGGCGAAATGAGCCTCACAGTCGAGCAAACTAAAGTAAGAAACCAGGAACTCATCAACGAAGTCCTGGAAATTTATCCGGAAAAAACCGCCAAGCGGCGCGCCAAACACCTCGGCACCTACGAGGAAGGCAAACCCGACTGTGGCGTGAAGTCCACCATCAAGTCGGTTCCGGGCGTGAGGTCGACGATCTGCACATCGATCGGCTGCGTCGTCGGGATCATCGGCCGGGTCGCCGCAAACAGCCCGAGCGACAGCGCCCCGAACACCGCCACATGCCCCGCGATCGATATGCCAAGCCCGGTCCGTTCGGCGCGCTGCATCACGGGCCGTCCTGACCCACGGCGACGAGGGCAACGCGATTCAGCCCCGCGCGGTTAAGCTCGCCCATCACCGCCATCACGCGACCATAATCGAGCGCTTTGTCCGCTCGCAGAAATATCTGGGGGGGCTTGTCGCCCGCGCGCTCTGCAAGCCGTGTTAGCATATTCGGCAGGTCGGCCGTCTGAATCTCGGCCTCGCCCACGAATATCCGGCCATCGGCATCGAGCGAAATGGCAACCGGCTTGGCATCCTGATCGAGCGGCTTTGCCCGCGCATCGGGCAGGTTCACCGGCACGCCCGCCGTCAGCAGCGGCGCTGTGACCATGAAAATGATCAGCAGCACGAGCATGACGTCGACCATTGGTGTGACGTTAATGTCAGCCATCGGCGCGCGGCGGTGGCGCGCACGTTGAGAGGGGAGGGGGATGCTCATTTACAAACATCCGTATGGCTGAGCTTGTCGAAGCCCTGCCTTTCTTGCTCGATGGCACGGACAGAAGGGCAGCCCTTCGACAAGCTCAGGGATGCGGTTAGTTCTGGCATCATCCCGCCCGATCCAGTTCCCGGCTGAGTGTCGTATGGAACCCGTCGGCAAACCGCCCGAGTTTCGCCTCAAGCCGGTTCAGTCGGTGACCAAAGCGGTTATAGGCAATGACCGCGGGGATCGCCGCGAACAGGCCGAGCGCAGTCGCAAACAAGGCCTCGGCAATGCCCGGTGCGACAACGGCGAGCGACGTATTCTGCGCCTGCGCAATTCCGGTAAAGCTGCGCATGATGCCCCAAACCGTGCCGAACAGGCCGACAAAGGGGGCCACCGCGCCGACCGTGGCCAGTATATTCAGCCGGTCCGACAGGCGGTCAACCTCGCTCGCAATGGTGGACGATAATACCGTGGATAGCCGCGACCGGGTTGCGTCCTTGTCGATTGGCGTCACGCGGGTCGACGCGCGCCATTCGGCGAACCCGGCCTGGAATATCTGCGCGCTCGGCACTTTTGACGCCTGATGGCTGCGCGCGAAATCTTCCACGTCATCGGCCTTGGTGAATTCGCGTTCGAAACTGTCGCTGTCGCGCGCGGTTTTGCCGAGGCTCAGCCACTGGCTGATAATGATCGTCCAGGTCCAGATGCTTGCCAGCAACAGTGCGATGATTACGCCTTTCACGACGATGTCGGCCTGAACGAACAAAGCGATCGGCGACATCATCGCGGCGTCAGTGGTGGTTGCGAGGCTGTTCATCGTGTCTCCGTCTCGGGGCCTGTTTTCTGCAAGCGAACCTGAATTAATCCTGTCACGCTGCCTTACGGCGTGCGACGAGTTGAGGGAATCCCCGTTCGACTGCTTATTGCAACAGTTTGCCCGACCGACCCGCCGCATTGACCGGCCCGCGCCAGAAGCGGATAGGTGGCCTGTGATGGGGACCCCGATAATCCGCTTCGCCGCGCTGGCGGCCGCTTTGCTTGCATGCGCGCCATCCGCAATTGCTGCCAACGATGTCGATAATGGCAGTTTTGCGGTGATTGAGGCCAATAACGCAACGGTCCCGCCACCATCCGAAGAAGCGCTGATCTTCACCGGTCAGGACGAAAAACCGTTGACGCCGAGCCGGGATGGTTTTCGCGGCGGCGTTGACAGTGTGGTTTCGGGGGCGAAAGCATTTTCGACGTGGATGGGGCCGGAAACGTGGATTTTTCTCATCCTGGGTTTCGGCGTCGTCGGATTCGTTGTTCGGCGGAGCGAGCGGGTGCTGCGGTTCGAGCCGCGCCGCGACGTTATTGATCAAACAAACCATCCTGAACATCGCTCGGCGGGGTCAGGCCCAGATGCTTCCACCCCCCCGCATTCAGGCAGCGACCCCGCGCCGTCCGCGCGACGAGACCAAGCTGAATAAGATAGGGCTCGATCACTTCCTCGATCGTGTCGCGCGGTTCGGAGAGACCCGCCGCGAGCGTTTCGACGCCAACCGGCCCGCCTTTGTAAATGTCGGCAATCATCATCAGGTAACGCCGGTCCATCGCGTCGAGGCCCATGGCGTCGACTTCGAGGCGCGTGAGCGCGGCATCGGCGATCTTGCGCGTAACGGTGGCGTCGCCCGCGACATTGGCGAAATCGCGGACACGGCGCAGCAGGCGTCCGGCAATGCGTGGGGTGCCGCGTGATCGCTTGGCGACTTCGGCGGCGCCATCGGGGGCGATGTCGAGATCAAGCAGCGCGGCAGCGCGGGTGACAACTTTTTCTAGCTCATCAACCGTGTAGAAATGCAACCGCACCGGAATGCCGAAGCGGTCACGCAAGGGCGTGGTCAGCAACCCCTGCCGCGTCGTCGCGCCGACCAAAGTGAACTTGGGAAGGTCGATGCGAACACTGCGGGCAGACGGCCCTTCGCCGATCATCAAATCAAGCGCGCGGTCCTCCATCGCGGGGTAGAGGATTTCCTCGACCGCAGGGGCAAGCCGGTGAATCTCGTCGATGAACAGGACGTCGCCATCCTCAAGATTGGTGAGCAGCGCGGCAAGATCGCCCGACTTGGCAATGACCGGGCCGGACGTGGCGCGAAAGCCAACGCCAAGTTCGCGCGCAATGATCTGCGCCAGCGTCGTTTTGCCGAGGCCGGGTGGCCCGAAAAACAGGACATGGTCGAGCGCATCGCCGCGTGCCTTGGCGGCCGCGATGAAGATGCGCAGGTTTTCACGCGCGGCTCTCTGGCCAACGAACTCGTCGAGCGTCTTGGGGCGTAAGGCCGTGTCGATGTCCTCGGGACGGCGGGTGGCGGAGAGGAGGGGGTCGGATGCCATCAGTTTGACAGCGCCGCCACCAAATCATCGATTGTAATGCCTGCCTGCTGAAGAATGCTGCCCAGCGTGCCCTTTCGGACTTCACGATGATTTGGAACAATGACGGTCGCCGTCCGGCGGCGCAGCTTGATATGACTGCTGCTTTGGCTCACCTGCTTGAAGCCGAGCCGGTTGAGTCCGCGCACGACCTCTCGCCCTGAAAGAACGGGCAGCTTAGGCATGCACCCCGATGGTGATCGAGGTGACCAATGCGGGACGCCCCGATGGCATGGGTTGGTCTTCAAGGAAAAGCTCGACCGCTTCTTTTAGATTGGCGAGCGCTTCTTCGATTGTATCACCCTGCGAAGCCGTGCCGGTTTCGGGGTTGTAGGCGACAAATCCATCGTCTTCGGGCGTCAAAACTGCGGTTACCTGCATCGAATGTCTCCTTGGCGCACGTTGTAGCGCCCGTGCGGATTGAGCGCCACCTGCACTTTGGCGGCGGGCATGCTTACGGTGCGGCGCGTGGCGGAGAGGAGGGGGGCGATCATCGCTCAAATTTCTTCAACCAAGGAGATGCGCCGTTGCCTTGATATCGTTGAATGAGACGTCCGACCTCCTGCGCATATCCGTCGATGTAAGGCCTCGAAAAAAACAAGGCCGTAGCCGATAATTGGATGCCATCCCACGCTTCTACATCAGATATGGTTCGGACTTGAGCGAATGAGGTGTTATCGACCAAGCGCACATAGTTGAGCATGCTTTCAGTCAAAAATCTGACTGTCGCGCCTGTGAGAAACAACCCGTAAAGGGAATCTGGAATGCCCCGATTCAGCAGCGGCATGGTCTCAAACTGCCCCTGAAAAATCTGCAATTGGGCGACTAACTCTGCGACGTGCTTCGCCTCTTGTTGATTATCGAGCGTCTCGACGAATTTGTATATCAGAGCAATAGCGTCGTCCGGGATCGTATGTGATCCAAATGGCAACGGCGTCTGAGGCGCATCGCTGTCTGACTGAGCACCTATTGAGTCGATTGTATCAAGAATATCTGCCGCCGTCTGTTGACAGTAATTTACGATTGCTGACAGCGCCAGCGGAAGCGCGATACGAGCCGCGTTATGCTGCCGTTGCAGTTGCTCGGTCGCCAATTTTTCGGACAAACGGATTTGTTTGTTGATTTGGCGCCCTGCCCAGATTGCAGCACCAAGTGCGAGCAACCCGCTAATAAGACCTTGCCAATCATACCAACATTGGCTTGGATTCGTCAGCCAATCTGCGGGTATGCGGCACGTCACTATATCGATCACCGCGCCACTTTCTTTAACGCCACCCGCACCAGTGCGTCGAGTCCTGCGCCCGCGCCCAGTTCCTCGTCTGCCTTTGCAACGGCGACGCTGGCTTCGGCGGGGCGGAAGCCGAGGTTGATGAGCGCCGACACAGCGTCGGCCCCTGCGCCTGCGACGGCCACGACGCCGGGGGCGCCCAAAGCTATCCCGCCGACCTTGCCTTTCAGCTCGTTGACGATCCTTGCCGCCAGTTTGGGGCCGACGCCGTTCGCGCGCGTTACCATCGTTGCATCAGCGCCGGCGATGGCGCGGGCAAGTTCGGCGGCGTCGAGAACAGACA
>JAYUQI010000059.1:0-4748 GCA_043756805.1 Sphingomonas sp. | reverse complement strand
TAGTCATAATCGGGGGCGGCATCATGGGCGCGTCGCTGCTTTATCATCTGGCCGAGCTCGGCTGGACCGACTGCATGCTGATCGAAAAAGATGAGCTCACCTCGGGCTCGACATGGCACGCAGCGGGGCAGTGTCCGAGTATAACCGGCAGCTATAATCTCGCGAAAATCCATGCCTACAGCAACGATCTCTATCCCCGGCTGGAAGCGCTGACGGGGCAGTATGTCAGCTGGCACAAATCGGGCGGTATCCGCCTTGCGACCAATGATCGCGAGCTGGCGTGGTTCAAATATATCCACGGCTATTCGAAGATCATCGGGTTTGACATGGAGATCATCCCGCCCGAGGAAATCTGCCGCATCAATCCCTTCATGACGACTGAAGGCGTGATTGCGGGCGCTTATACGACCAGCGACGGTCATGCCGACCCTTCGGGCCTGTGCAATGCGATGGCAATCGGCGCAAAGAACCTGGGCGCGACGATTGTCCGCAAGACGCTGGTGACCGGCCTGACACAACTGCCGACCGGCGAATGGGATGTGATCACCGATCAAGGCACCGTGCGTGCCGAGATCGTCGTGAACGCAGCAGGCTGCTACGCGCGGCAAGTGGCGCAGATGGCGGGCATCGACATTCCGGTGACCAACATGGAACATCATTATGTCGTCACGGATCCGATCCAGGCGTTCATGGATCGCGACGGCGAAATCCCCGTTATGCGCTGTCCCTATGTCTCGGGTTATTTCCGGCAGGAACAGAAAAGCGGCCTTATCGGCGTTTACGAAAACACGGGCTTGGCGGAAGCCTGGGCGCCCAAGGGTCAGCCCGAATGGGCATCGACAAGCGAGCTTTTCATTGATGATCTCGACCGGATTTCGAAATGGCTTGAACGTGCCATCGAACGCATGCCGATCTTTGGCGAAGTGGGCATCCGTCGCATCGTCAATGGCGCGATCCCGCATACGCCCGACGGGGGGCCGCTGCTCGGGCCCGCTGCGGGCCTCAAGAATTTCTGGCATTGCTGCGGCACGTCATTCGGCATCGCGCAAGGCGGTGGTTCGGGCAAATATCTCGCGCAGTCGATCGTTTACGGCGACGCCGACATCAATATGACCGAATTTGACCCGCGTCGTTACGGGGCATTTGCGGACGAAGATTACAGCCGGGCAAAAGTTTTCCTCGATTACCGCTTGACCTTCACCACGCGGTTGCCCGGCGAGGAAGAGCCCGACGGGCGGCCGTGCAAAGTATCGCCGCTGCATGACCGGCTGAAAGCGGCCGGCGCTGTGCACAGCGAAACCTTTGGGTGGGAACGACCGAAATGGTTCTCGCTCGACGGGCGCGCGGAAGTATCGGGTTACGGTCGCAATAATGTGTTCGAAGTAGTCGCCGCAGAAGTTCGTGCGGTGGCCGAGCGTGTCGGCGTGCTCGATCTGACGGGCTTTGCCAAATATGATGTGACAGGACCCGATGCCGAGGCGTTCCTCAACCGGATTTGCGCAAACCGGATGCCCAAAAAGGCAGGCCGGATCGGGCTGGTCCACCCGCTGTCACGGCAGGGGCGGATTTATGGCGAAATGACTGTGACGCGCTTTGCCGATGATCATTTCTACTGCCTTTCAGCCGCTGCCGCCGAACAGCGCGACCTTGACCTGATGATGCAGAGCAAGTTGCCGCACGAGGATGTGACGATCACGAACGTGACCGAGGATCGCGGCGTGATCGTGCTGAGTGGTCCGCGCTCGCGCGATTTGCTGGCGACGCTGACCGATGCCGATTTGTCGAACGAAGGGTTCCGCTGGCTGAGCGGTCAGGAGATTGTGATTGCGGGCCACATGATGCGCGCGTTGCGGGTGTCCTATGTCGGTGAACTCGGCTGGGAATTGCATCCGATGATCGGCGACGTCGCCGCGCTTTATGACGCGATCTGGGAAGCCGGCCAGGCATTCGGCATTGCCAATTACAGCCTCTACGCCGTCAACACGATGCGCGTGGAGAAAGGCTACAAGGCGTGGGGGTCCGAACTGACCAACGAGCTGACGATGATCGAGGCTGACATGGACCGGTTCATCAATTTCAAAAAAGATGATTTTGTCGGCAAACAGGCAACGCTCGATGCGCCTAACCGCTTCCGGATTGTTTACGGTGAGGTCGATGCGCACGACGTCGATGTCCGCGGTGCCGAGCCGTGTCTGGTTGGCGAAAATTGCATCGGCCTGACCACATCGGGCGGATACGGACACCGCGTTGGCAAAAGCTTGTTCTTCGCTTGTGTGCCGCATGAAAATGCCACGCCGGGATCGACATTCGACCTTTATCTGCAAGGCGAACGGCGGGCGGCGACAGTGCTCGCGCAGCCCGCTTACGATCCTGACAATGCCAAGATGAAAGTCTGATCAGCGTGGCGGACCTTCCCAAAAAAGCACGCGTTGTGATCATCGGGGGCGGCGTCATCGGCTGCTCGATTGCGTATCATCTGACCAAGATCGGCTGGGACGATGTCGTCCTCCTCGAACGCAAGCAGCTGACCAGCGGGACGACATGGCATGCGGCCGGGCTGGTCGGCCAGCTCCGCCCCAGCATCAACATGACCAAGCTCGCGAAATATACCGGCGAACTTTATCGCGGGCTTGAGGCCGAGACCGGACAGGCGACCGGATACCGCCAGTGCGGATCGATCTCGATGGCGACTAACGGGGAGCGGTTCGAGGAACTGAAGCGCAGTGCCTCTATGGCCAAAGTGTTTGACCTGCCCGTTCATGTCGTAACACCCGAGGAGATCAGGGAGCGCGCGCCGATCGTCAATGTCGACGATGTGGTCGGCGGCATCCATATTCCGAGCGACGGCTATGCCAACGCAGTCGATATTACCCAGGCGTTGGCCAAAGGCGCACGGACCGGCGGCGCCAGGATTTTCGAGAATAGCAAGGTCATCAAGATCCGCCATGATGGCGAGCGCGTGACGGGTGTCGACACCGAAGACGGTTCAATCGACGCCGATTATGTCGTTATCTGCGGCGGTATGTGGACGCGCGATCTGGCCGCGAGCATCGGCGTCGCGGCGCCGCTTCATGCCTGCGAGCATTATTATGTCCTGTTTGAAGGGGTGGAGGGGCTCGACGCGTCGCTGCCGGTGCTGCGCGACTATGACTATTGCGGTTATTACAAGCATGATGCGGGCAAATTGCTCGTCGGTGCCTTCGAGCCCAACGCGCGGCCCTGGGGGATGGACGGCATATCCGAAGACTTTTGCTTTGACGAGATTGCCGGAAGTTTCGAACATTTCGAACCCGTGCTGGTCGATGCGATGCGGCGGGTTCCGGCGCTCGAAAAAGCAGGTATCCAGAAATTCTTCTGCGGCCCTGAAAGCTTTACGCCCGACGTGCGCTATCATCTTGGCGCAGCACCCGAACTGAAGGGCTGTTTCGTGGCGGCTGGCCTCAACTCGATCGGCCTGCAGTCGGCCGGTGGCGTCGGCAAAGTGATGGCCGACTGGATCCGCGACGGTATTCCGCCCGCCGATCTGTGGTCGGTCGATATCCGCCGCAACATGCCGTTTCAGGTCAATCGCAAATATCTGCGCGAGCGCGTGAGCGAGAGCCTCGGGCTGCTTTACGCCACGCACTATCCGTTCAAGCAATATGAAACCGCGCGTGGTGTCCGCAAGTCGGCAATCCATGACCGGGTGGCGGCAGCAGGCGCATGCCACGGCGAGGCGTTCGGATGGGAGCGGCCCAACTGGTATGGCGAACCCGGCAGCACACCCAAGTATGACTATAGCTATGGTCGCCAGAACTGGTTCGACGCGAGTGCATCAGAATGCAAAGCCGTGCGTGAAGCCGTCGGCTTGTTCGACCAAAGCTCTTTTGCCAAATTCCGGCTGGAGGGTCGCGACGCGATGTCCGTGCTCAACCGGGTCTGCGCGAACGATGTGGACGTCGCGCCGGGCAGGTTGGTCTACACCCAATGGCTCAACGAGAAGGGCGGGATCGAAGCGGACCTGACGGTAACGCGGCTGAGCGAGACGGCCTATCTGATCGTTACGGGCGCCGAAACCGAGACTCGCGATTTCGACTGGCTCAAGCGCCACACGCCTGACGATGCCCATGCGGTTCTGACCAATGTCAGTTCGGGCATGGGCGTCATTTCAATCATGGGACCGAACGCGCGTGCGCTGCTCCAGTCGCTCACGCCCAATGATCTGTCACATGAGGCCTTTCCGTTTGCCACCAGCCAGGAAATCGAGCTCGGCTATGCCATCGTCCGCGCTTCACGCATCACCTATGTCGGAGAACTGGGCTGGGAACTCTATATCCCGACCGAGTTTATGGCGGGTGTCTATGAAGAAATCGTCGCGGCGGGCGCAGCTTACGGCCTGAAGCACTGCGGCTATCATGCGCTCAATTCGCTGCGGATGGAAAAAGGGTATCGCCACTGGGGCCACGACATCACCGATGAGGATACCCCGCTCGAGGCTGGGCTTGGCTTTGCAGTGAAGATGGACAAGCCGGGTGGTTTCATCGGGCGCGAGGCGTTGCTTGCCCAGAAGGAAGCGGGCCTCAAACAACGCCTCGTCCAGTTCCTGCTCAAGTCGCCCGAACCCCTGCTTTATCATAACGAACCGATCTGGCAGGGTGACCGGATCGCGGGTTACATCCGCCCGGGCATGTATGCTCATACGCTCGGCGCGGCGTGCGGGCTGGGCTATGTCACCGCAGCCGATGGCGGCGTGGTCGGAGCGATTGGTG
>JAYUQI010000058.1:0-4774 GCA_043756805.1 Sphingomonas sp. | reverse complement strand
CTTTCTCATCCCCGCGCTGTATCGGTCATCGGCGACGCTGCTCGTCGAGGCGGCCGAAGTGCCGATCGACAAAGGTGTCTCGGGCGGCAGCGAAGTTGTCGACCAGCGGCTTGCGAAAATCCGTCAGCAAATCCTGAGCCGTCGCGACCTGATCCAGTTGATGGATAAATATGCGCTTTACCAGACCGAGCGCCAGAGCGATCCGCTGTCGAAAGTCGTTTCGACATTTCACGACGCGATTGCCGTCACGCCTGTCAGCGCCGAATTTCAGCAGGGCGGCAGCAGGGCAACAATCGCGTTCACCATCAGCTATGATTACCGCGACCCCATTATGGCGCAGCAAGTGACACAGTCGCTGATCGACAGCATTGTCGAAATTGATTCAACGGCAAACGTCGAACAGTCGCGGGCCGCCGTCGCTTTTCTGAGCCAGCAAAACGAAGACCTGTCGGGTCAGATCACGCTGGTCCAGAACCAGCTTTCAGGGCTGAAAGCCCGCTATGGTTCGGTCCTGTCAAACAGCACCGCCCCGATGATGGGTGGCGGTGGCGGAATCGAAGCACAGATTGCTGCACTGCGCCGTGACAATGCCAATCTCAATAACCAGCGCGACCTGGTCAAGACTTCGGCCGAGCGCGACCCCGTTGTGTCGCAGGCCGAGAATAATCTCGCGGCGGTGCAAGCCGTTTATGCCGACAACCACCCCGACGTGGTGATTGCCAAACAGCGGCTGGAAGAAGCCAAGCGGCTGGCCGCCAGCAACGTCAAGAAAATCCCCGTCGATACCGTTGCCAAGCAAATAGAATTCAACAACGCGCAGATCGCGGCGCTCCAGTCGGCCCAGGCGCAGGAATCGCGCCGCTCATCGGCGATTTTTTCGGCGCAGTCGCAGGGCCCGGCAGTGATGGAACAAGCCGCACAGCTGCAACAGCGGCTTGATGGCCTCAATGTCCAGTATCAGCAATCGTCCACCAAGCTGATGGCGGCCGAAGCCGCTGCCCGCGCGGCCAGCGAGCAGCGCGGCGAGCGACTGGTTGTTGTCGATGCGCCGTCGCAACCCGACCAGCCGACGTCGCCGAACCGGCCGATGCTCATTGCGGGCGGTGGTATTGCGGGCGCAGGTCTTGGTTTCGGGCTTATCCTGCTCCTCGAACTGTTGCGTCGACCGATCCGTGGCGCAGCGGGGCTTGAGGCCGCGACCGGCGCAACGCCGCTTGGCGTCATTCCGATTGTTTCGAACAAGAAAAGAAAAGGCGGGTCGTCCGACGGCGAGGGGCGCTGGGGATGGTTGAAGCGATTGAACCCGCTGTCATGGCGGCGTTCGAAATTGGCATCGGCCGATGGATGAGCTTGGGGATAGCGGTAGTAGAATGACGATGATGCAAAATGTGCCGCCACGCACGGTAAGCAGCGCGACGCCAACGCTCGACCTGTCGCGCGCGCGCGCCGTATCGATCGATCCGGTATCGCTGCGCGAAGAGCGTGTGATCGGCTTCGACCCGACCGATCGTGATGGTCGCCCGTTTACATTGCTGCGGTCGCGCATCCTTGATCTCTGGCGCGGGCAGGGGCGTAAACTGATCGGCGTGACCTCGGCATCGCCGTCGGCGGGCAAGTCGTTCATCGCGTGCAATGTGGCAGCATCGCTGGCGACGCTCCCTGAAACGCGTGTGGCTTTGTTCGATCTCGATCTTCGCCGCGGCACTGTCGCCCAGAATTTCGGCATTGCGGCGGACGGCGGCCTTGAGACCTACCTGACCGGCAAGAATCCCGATTTGTCGGGCATCGGCCGGAAAGTTGATGGCTTGTCACTCACGCTGTTTCCCTGTTCGCCGGTGAAAGGACATTCGGCGTCGCTGGTAACGGGTGACACTTTCGCAGGACTGATCGCGGCCATGCGGACACTGCCCGAGGACGTGCTCGTCATTTGTGATTTGCCGCCTGCTTTTGCCAATGACGATGCCAAGATGATCTGCGAAAAGCTCGATGGCTATATATTGGTTGCCGAGGACGGAATCACACCGCGCAAGGCTGTAACGGCGGCGATCCATTTCATGAAACCGTCGCCGTTGCTCGGTTCGGTGCTTAACCGTGCCCACCTCGGGCTCGAGGATCAATATGGTTATGGCAGCAAAGCCTATAGCCATTATTACGAGTGAGCAGAATGCGCAGGGGTATCATATTGGCGGGCGGATCGGGCACGCGCCTGCATCCGCTGACGCTCTCGGTCTCGAAGCAGCTGATGCCGGTCTATGACAAGCCGATGATCTATTATCCGCTGTCCGTCCTGATGCTGGCGGGGATTCGCGACATCTTGATCATCACGACGCCGCATGACGCGCCCGCGTTTCAGCATTTGCTGGGCGACGGCAGTGGTTGGGGCTTGTCGATTTCCTATGCCGTCCAGCCATCGCCCGACGGGCTGGCGCAGGCCTTTCATATTGGTGCTGATTTCGTCGGCTCGGATCCGTCCGCGCTGATCCTTGGCGATAATATCTTTTATGGCCACGGCCTGCCCGAAGAACTGGCTGCTGCCGATGCGCGGACCGGCGGGGCAACGGTATTTGGCTACCGCGTTTCGAACCCCAGCGACTACGGCGTTGTTGCCTTCGATGCGAACGGTCGCGCGGTATCGATCGAGGAAAAGCCTGCCACGCCGAAATCCAACTATGCAGTCACGGGTCTCTATTTTTATGACGGCACTGTGGTCGACCGTGCGCGCGACCTGAAGCCGTCGGCGCGTGGCGAGCTTGAGATTACCGATCTCAACCGGCTCTACCTTGATGACGGCACACTCAACGTCGAGATCATGGGGCGGGGGACAGCGTGGCTTGATACAGGGACGCATGCGTCGCTGCTCGATGCCGCCGTGTTTGTGCGCATTCTCGAGGAGCGGCAGGGTCTCAAAATCTGCTGCCCCGAAGAAATCGCGTGGCGCAGCGGGTTTATCGACGATGCCCAGCTTGAAGTGCTCGCGGCGCGGCTCGGCAAAAGCGGTTATGGCGCTTATTTAACCGCGCAGTTGCTGGCGGAGCGCACATAAGTGATCGTGACCGACACGGCGATTACAGACGTCAAGCTGATCGAACCCAAGGTTTTCGGCGATGATCGCGGCTTTTTTCTCGAAAGCTGGAATCAAAATGTGTTTGATGCCGCGGGTATCGACGCTCGCTTTGTTCAGGATAATCACAGCCGGTCATCGCGTGGCGTGTTGCGCGGCCTCCATTATCAGATGGACCCGGCGCAGGGAAAGCTCGTCCGCGTGGTCGCGGGGGCGGTGTTCGATGTGGCCGTTGACATGCGCGCGTCGTCGCCAACCTTTGGCCAGTGGGTTGGGTATGAACTTTCGGCCCGGAACCACCGGATGCTGTGGATTCCGCAAGGATTTGCGCACGGTTTCCTGACGCTCGAAGATGGCACCGACTTTCTCTACAAATGCACTGATTTCTATGCGCCTGCGTCCGAACATTGCCTCGCGTGGAATGACTCGACAGTCGCGGTCGATTGGCCGCTGGACGGCATGACACCGCTCGTTTCGGACAAAGATCGCGTCGGCAAGGCGTTTGCTGATGCGGCGACGTTTGCATGAAAGTGCTGATCCTCGGGGCCGGTGGGCAAGTGGGCAGGGCTCTTCAGACATGCGTCCCCGATGGCGCGGTGGTCACGGCACTTGACCGAAGCGGTCTCGACCTCAGGGACATTGACGCCATCGCGCCGCTGGTCCGCCGCTTTGGGCCTGATGTCATGATCAATGCCGCCGGCTATACCGCTGTGGACAAGGCCGAGAGCGAGCCTGATCTCGCGCACCGTATCAATGGCGAAGCGCCGAGCGCCATGGCGCGCGCGGCGGCCGACATCGGCGCGCGCCTCATCCATATTTCCACCGATTTTGTGTTCGATGGCGCGGCGCACATGCCCTACATACCCGATGCGCCGACCAATCCGCTGAGCGTTTATGGTGCATCGAAGCTGGCGGGTGAGCGTGGGGTGGCGGAGGCGGGTGGCAACGCGCTGACGATCCGCACGGCTTGGGTTTACGGTGCGGGCGGCGCGAACTTTGTCGAAACGATGCTGCGGCTGATGACCACGCGGCCCGAGATCAATGTCGTGGCGGACCAGATTGGCACGCCGACGCATGCCGACAGTCTGGCACGAGTAATCTGGGCGCTGGCCGCGACCGATCAAACCGGCGTTGCCCATTTTACCGATGCGGGCGTTGCCAGCTGGTATGATTTTGCCGTCGCGATCCATGATCTGGCGCAAGCGGCGGGTCTGTTGGACAGCGCTGTCAGAATTAATCCAATCCCGGCAAGCGCATATCCGACGCCCGCCATGCGTCCCGCCTATTCGGTGCTCGACAAATCACAAACCTGGGGCTGGCTGGGCTACACATCCGATCATTGGCGGCACGAGCTGGCCACGATGATCCTCAAGAAACGGACTATGGCATGACCAATCTTCTCGTCACTGGCGGCGCTGGTTTCATCGGCACCAACTATGTCCGCGCGCGCGCCGCGGCACATCCCGATGCGCCGATCATCGTCCTCGATGCGATGACCTATTCGGCGAAGCGCGCCAATCTTGACGGCCTCGCCAACGTCACCATCGTCGAAGGCGACATCCGCGACGAAGCGCTGGCGACGCAGCTGTTGCGCGACCACAAGATTGACACGCTGGTGCACTTTGCGGCGGAAAGCCATGTCGACCGTTCGATCTCGGGCCCCGATATTTTCATCGACACCAATATCGTCGGCACGCACAGCTTGCTGAAAGC
>JAYUQI010000057.1:0-13876 GCA_043756805.1 Sphingomonas sp. | reverse complement strand
GAAATCCGCACCGCAAGCAAGGTGACCGGCGTGTCGGTCAAGGGTAAGAAAACCACTGTGACGGTCGAGCCTGCTGCCGGTGGCGCAGCGGAAACGATTGCGGCGGACGTCGTCCTGGTCAGCGTCGGCCGCAAGCCCAACACCGAAGGCCTGGCGCTCGACAAAGCGGGCCTTGCCACAAATGCGCGCGGGCAGATCGACATCGACGCGCGGTTCGCAACCACCGTCCCCGGCATCTGGGCGATCGGTGATGTCGTTCCCGGCCCGATGCTCGCGCACAAGGCTGAGGATGAGGGGATCGCGGTTGCTGAAAACATCGCGGGACTGACCGGCATCGTCAATCACGACGTTATTCCCAATGTTGCCTATACGCACCCCGAAATTGCGGGCGTCGGCCTGACCGAAGAGCAAGCCGCGGAAAAGGGCGAGATCAAAGTCGGCAAATTCCCCTTCGCAGGCAACAGCCGCGCCAAAACCAACCGCGACACCGACGGCTTTGTCAAAGTCATCGCGGATGCCAAAACCGATCGTGTGCTCGGCGTCCATATTATCAGCTCGCTTGCGGGCACGATGATTGCGGAGGCCGCGCTCGCAATGGAATTCGGCGCGACGAGCGAAGACATCGCCTACACCTGCCACGCGCACCCGACGCATTCAGAAGCACTCAAGGAAGCGGCGATGGGTGTTCGGGGCAAGGCGATCCATATTTGATGACACTGCCGCCACTCGTTACCCACGTCGCGCCGCTGGTTTATGGCCTTGATCTTGTCGGCATCGCGGTGTTCGCGGCGTCGGGTGCCCTTGCGGCGGCACGCGCTCGACAGACGCTGGTGACGTTCTGTTTCTTTGCGCTCGTCACCGGGGTCGGAGGTGGCACCGTACGCGACCTTTTGATAGGTGCGCCCGTTTTCTGGGTCCATGACTGGCGCGTTCCGGCAGTCTGTTTGAGCATTGCGCTTTTAACGTGGGTCACCCCGGCGCGATTCTGGCGCGCTCGCGCTATCGACTGGTTCGACGCGATCGGCCTGTCGGTCTATGCGGTTTTCGGCGCGACAAAGGCAATCGGGCTTGGGATTCCCGCTCTGCCCGCTGTCATGATGGGCATTATCACAGCCTGCGTCGGCGGCGTCATTCGCGACGTGCTGGCTGGCGTTCCATCGATTATCCTGCGCCCCGAGATCTATGTGACCGCCGCCGCCCTTGCCGCTGCTTTGTCAGTGGGGCTGATCCTGCTGGGCATGCCGATCCTTTGGGCGTCCGCTATCGGGACCGTCGCTGGGTTCGCTTTACGCGCGCTTGCGATCATTCGCGGACTGTCGATCCCCGCCTATCGCGGTTAGCAGCAGAAAGCGTAGGCCGGTTGCCGGGTTGCTGAGCCTGCAGCAACACCGGCACGTCGATTTACTGACCCGCCGGTGACGCACCACCACGGGCCGCCGCCGCATCCGGAACCACTGCAGGCGCTTTCATGCCCATCAGTGCCGCGTCCGTTTCGGTGTACGACGCTGGCCACAGCACCGGATTTTCCGTGCGCATGCTGACGCCGTACATCGGCTTGTTGATGCCATTGTGGCACGTCGTGCAATTAATCTTGTACGGATCACCCTGCGGACCCTTCTGACTGGCGGGCAGGACGTCGTTCAGCACGGTCACATATTTTTCATTGGAATCGCGGACCATCCGGATTGCGTACCACGACAGCGCGCGCTTCGGTGTGCTCATGTTCCAGGCCTGGAATGAACCCGAATTGTGGCAGAATGTGCAATTCACGCCGAGCGACGATGACATGTGCATCATGAAGCCGTAAACTTTTTCGGCTTCCTTGGTCGACACGACATGATCGGGCGAGGGATGAATCTGCGTGTTGTTCACCCGCGCGTTCATGCTGCCCGAATTCAGGATGTATTTCGCAAATCCCTGATTGGGAAGCGAAGCAAAAGCGACGCGTGGATCGGGCGTATTCTGTCCGTTCTTCCGGCCTGTGATCGTCCCGTTGCCATCGGGCCCGTCAAGCGACCAGCGATTGACCGGGATGGCATTGCCACGGTGACAGGTCCAGCACGTCACGCCGGTCTGCTGCACATGGCTTGACCAGTTCGCATTGATGTTCTGCGTCATCTGGATCATCTTGCGCGCAGCGACTTTCTGATATTTTTCGTCGGACGCCATGTTCGCCGGGTTGTGGCAGTAATTGCAGCCCTGCTCGCTTGCGGGCAGCCCCGCTGGCACGACCCAGTTGTTCATGTTGGCCATGAAATGGTTGAAGCGTTCAGTGCTGACGCCACCCAGAACCTGGACATTCTGATACGTTTCGCTGGCACGCGGGCCACTGTCGTCTGGCGTTTCATAGACGTTGGCAGGGATCGCCTGCTGTGGTGTGACATATTTATTGTTGACGACTTGGTTCATGCCCGTCCCGCGATAGCCGTTTTGCGACGTCGCTTTCGGGCCGAATTCACAGCCCGCCAGCGTCAATGACAGACTAGCCGAGATCAGGATTGCGATGCGCTTCTGGGTCATTTCGGTGCCCCCGGCAGAGTTGCGGGATCGACGACCCCGGTCGATGGATAGATCGGCGCATAGCCATGTTCTTGCGCAAAGAGATACCAGTTGTCGACGACAGTCCCGGTCAGCAATATGCCGATCCCGCCGGTCAGCGTCGTCAGCACCGCGAACCACCACGCCCAGCGATGGATTGATTCCATCGAAGCGTTGAAGCCCATCGTCCAGCGCCAGAAAAGTGCGGCGCGTTCGGACGCAGTCCCGCGATCGGTGATCTGTTCGATCTCGCGTTCGCCGCCGTAGCGACCGACCGCAAGGATCGTTGCCCCGTGCATCGCAAACAAGAGTGTCGATCCATAGAGAAACACAATCGAGAGAGCGTGGAACGGGTTGTAGAAAAGATTGCCGTAACGGATCGAGAAAGCGGCGGTCCAATCGAGATGCGGGAAGATGCCGTAAGGAACAGCTTCGGCCCAGCTGCCCATCAGCAACGGACGGATGAAGCCGAGCACAAGCATCAGCCAGATCGCACTTGCAAAGGCCCAGGCGACATGCGTGCCCATGTTAAGCTGACGAGCGCGGCGATAGGTTCGTGCCCACCACAGGACCACCGAAAGCGTAAAGAATGCACCAGCAAGGATGAACCAGCCCCCTTCCGCCAGCGGCACAAACGGGCTGAAGCCCCATTGCGGCCCCGGTGGCTCGAGCGCGAGCCAGAAAAGCTGACGCACGAACTGGATCGGATCCCAGTTGACCGAAGCCAGCATATTGAGACCGATGATTTCAAACGCGATCAGCCCGAAGATGAGTGAGAGCGTGCCCAGCGTCCCGAGATAGATCGGCCCGAGTTGGGCATTGCCCAGCTTGCCCATCCAGTAGCTAAAGCCGGGCTTGCCAGTGCGAGCGGCGTCTCCGGCGGGTAGAGCTGGCCCCATTTCGGGGGCGCCGCGCAATTGAACCTGAGTGAAGATGTTCTGATAGCTTGCCATGACCTAAATCTCCCCTCAAGCCCAGACCGGCAGATTGAGCCACCATGTCCACCATTCGGGCCATCCGCGGGTCCAGAACGGCCCGGAAATGATGATGCAAACCGCGCTCCAGAACGCCGCACTGAGCGCGAGGAACAAGCCGACACGGTGGATACCGATCGTGCCGACCGAATAACCGATGATGTCGCGGAAGAACGTGTCTTCATATTCGGGCGACTTCACTTCGCCAGATGGCGGATTGACCGCCGACAACACCAGCGAGCCGTGCAGAGCGAGCGCGAGAACCGTCGTGAAGAAAAACGACACGGCGATCATATGCGCGGGGTTATAATGGAAATGGAGATACTGGTATCCGGTGTTCGACACCCAGTCGAGGTGACTGAAAATGCCGTAGGGAAAGCCCCAGTGCCATGCGCCCATGAGCGCAGGCCGGATGACAACCAGCGATACATAAGCGAAAATCGCAAAGCCAAAGGCAAACGGCACATGATAGCCCATGCCGAGTTTTCGACAGATTTCGACTTCACGCAGCGCCCATGAAACAAAAGCGCCGATCGCACAGATCGTAATGATTTGCCAGAAGCCGCCCTCAAGCAACGGCGCCAGCCCAAGACCATATTCCAGGTCCGGCGGCGCGATGCTGATCAGCCACGGGTTCCATGTCGGCCCCTGCGACGCGGCGTAGAAAATAAGCGCGGTCCCGAGGATCGTGAAAAACGTGCCGACAACGCCGAAGAAGCCGACATAAAACGGCCCGACCCAGAAGTCGAACAGATCGCCGCCGACCAGCGTGCCCCCACGCACTCGATATTTTCGCTCGAAGCTCAACAACGCCATGACACGTCTCCGCTTTCCCGGTCATTCAGACCTTTGGGCCGACTCTCGGGTCGCCTTAAAAAATTCTGCCTTGGGCGCGGGGCCGCACGGAAAATTCCGAGCTGCCCCGCCCTTTGGTCGCTGTTGCTACTGCGTTGCTGCGGGCATTGCTGCCGGTGCGGCAACTGTTGCCATGGCGGTCGGTCGCGGACCGTCGAGCCAGTTGTAGCGATTTGTGCTGAGCAGGATGAAGTGAATCAACACAGCCAGCGTAAAGAGGAAAACAGCAAGCGCACCAAGAAGGCGGCGCCCGTCGAACATCATCCACATTCTGAACATGGTAATCGTCCCTTCTTAAATGTGGGCTGTGGGCGCAGGCGTCGCCGCCGGTGCTACAAGTGTGGTTTTCACTGATTCATACGGCGCAGTGCCGGGGAACCAGGGGCGCCACTGCCACACAAGAATGTGTGCGATGATCGCAATCAGGGTAAAAAATCCCATGCTCATTACGAAAAGCTTGTGGAACTCTTTGGCCTCCGCAGCGGTCAAATATGTTCCGAGCTCGTCTCGGTTTCCGTCACTCATAGTTCATCTCCAATGTGCCCATAGGAAAAAGGAGCGACAAGACGCGCCCCGGGCGGCATCCAGCGGGCCACGTGCCCGAAGGATATGTGTGGCTCCCAAAAGGAGCGCATTCGGCTCCCCTCCAGCCCTTGCTGGAGGGGCTGGGGGTGGCACTTTTTCTTGACGACCAAGAAGGACCACCCCCGGCCCCTCCACAAAGGCGTGGAGGGGAGGAAATAAAGGAAAATGGCGCAGTCATGAAACAGCCCCACTTTCTGAAAGAGCACTGGTCAGCCGTTCAGCGCTGACGCTGGGCTCACCGGCGCGACGCGCGGCACGTTCCGCTGCGTCACGAATGCGCTTGGCAGCCGAGATGCGAACGAGCACGGGTTCGCGCTCGACAATTGCATCGAGCGCATCCTTGGCGTCGTAGTTCCAGTTGATTTCGGCGTGCGGCCGCGCAGGCGTGGCCTCGACCTTGTCCATCTGCCCCGCGAGCGGGAGGATGTTGAACAGCGCATCGAACAGCGCGTTGCACACTTCCTGGATCATGTAGGTCGCGCCGGCATAGCCCATGAACGGCGTGCCGGTATGGCGGCGGATGACCGCGCCGGGGAACGACGCCGGGATATACATCGCGCGTGTGCCGTGCTCGGCCATGTACATACGCTCGTTATAACTGCCGAACAGGATCAGCGGCGGCGTCGTTTTGATCGCGTCGATGACGGCCTGATTGTCGGGTTTCACCCCAGCGGTCCGCCGGAAGCTGAACGTGCAGGGCAGGCCCATGTCACTTTCAAGGAAATTGCGGATGCCGCGTTCGTAGGTTTCGGTCGCAACAACCGCGAAACTGGCGGTGCCAAAGAAATCCTGCGTGACCGAGCGCCACAGATCCCACAGCGGCTTGATCGTGGTATGCTTTTCCTGTTCGATGAACGGTTCAGGGTCGAGACCGGTCAGTTCGCCGAGCTTGCGCAGGAACAGCGTCGTCGATTCAAGGCCAATTGGCGCTTGGAGATAGGGCCGCTCGAGCGTCTCACAAAGCCCGCGCCCGAATTCGCGATACATACACACGTTAACGCTCGCATCGGCGAGCTTGCGGACATCGGCGAGGTGGCTGCCCAGCGGGAACGACATCGCGACTTCGGCCCCGATCCCTTCGATCAGCCGCCGGATTTCGGCGAGATCGGATGGCATGTTGAACGTGCCATACATCGGCCCAATGATGTTGACCTTGGGCTTTGCGTCGTCGGGCAGGATACGCGGGCCCGGCACTTTCTTGGGGCCGAATTGCGTCCACAGCCAGGTCAGCGCGCGGTCGGCGGATTGCCACTGATCCTCGTCGATCGTGCGCGGCAGGAAGCGGACGATATTCGTCCCCTCCGGCGTCACGCCGCCGCCGATCATTTCCGAAATGCTGCCGGTAACAACGACGGCAGGCAGGTCGGGATCGAGCGTCGCCCAGGCCCGCTTCATCGCGCCTTCGGTGCCGTCGCGGCCAAGTTCCTGTTCGCCGAGGCCCGTCACAACAATCGGCAATTCATGCGGCGGCAGGGCGTCGGTATAATGCAGAACACTGGTCACCGGCAGGTTCTCGCAACCGACCGGGCCGTCGATGATGACCTGCAATCCCTTGATCGCCGTGAACGCATAAACCGCGCCCCAGTATCCGCCCGCACGGTCATGATCGAGGATGAGCGTCATACGCCCGACCCCAAATCCGTTCTGGCTGAGCTTGTCGAAGCCCTGTCCTTCACTTGCGCCATTGCACACGAAGAAGGGCAACCCTTCGACAAGCTCAGGGCGAACGGTGCGCGCGTCATACGCCCACCGCTTCTTCGGCTTTCGCTGCGGCAATGCGCTTGGCCGCAAATTTCGCTTTATACTCGGGGCGATCAACCGGCGTTTTTTCCCAGACGCCCGCGCTGTGCCCCGTGCCGACGCCTTCGAAAAACGCCTTCATCTTGTCAAAACGCGCTTGATTGCCCAGCGCAGCATTGACGACAGTTGCGAGCGACCCCGCGCCCGCGACGCCCATCAAGGGACGCGCCGAAATCAGGTTGGTGAAATAAAGCGCCGGAATGGCTTTCGCCTTGGCGTGCTGGACGACCGGCGTCGTGCCAATCGCGAGATCGGGCTGATAGCCATCGACTGCTGCCAGATCCTGCTCGAGGCTGGCGCGGTATTGCACCTTGACGCCGCGTGCGATCAACCATTCGCGGTCGGGATCACTCCACACCGTGCGCGGGCAGGCCGTGCCCACGTAGGGAACATCCGCGCCGCTTTCGATCAGCAGGCGCGCGACCAGCAATTCGGAGCCTTCATAGCCTGAAACAGTGATCCGGCCTTTGATCGGCTTCGCCGCGAGCGCTGCGCGGATCGCAGGAATGAACTTGTTCTTCGCCTCATCGACTTTGTCTTGCGCGATCGCGCACGCCTTGCCGACGGCATCGAGCCACGCCGCCGTGCCATCGACACCCACCGGCGCCGAACCGATTACGGTGCGCCCCGCCGCTTCGAATTCACGGATGCTGGCGGTGTAAAATGGATGGATCGCCGCCACCGCTGCGCAATCGAGCGCCGCGTAAAGCTCGCGCCATTCGCGTGTCGGGACAACTGGCCCTGCCGCCAACCCCAGCGGTGCGAGCATCTGGCCAATGCCGACCGGATCGACCGGGAACATCTCACCGAGCAACGTGATGGTGGGCAATGCCGAACGTTCTTTGGGGGCAGCAACCGGTCCAGACTCAGCTTCGGCGCGCGCATAAGCGAGCATCGCGCCCGCCAGCACATCCTTGGCTTCGGCATGCGTCGGGATGCCAAAGCCCGGCACATCAATGCCGATGATCCGGACACCATTGATTTCCTTGGGCAGCAGCTGAAGCGGCACACCGCTTGCGGTTGGCACGCACAGGTTGGTCACGATCACGCTGTCATAGAGCGCCGGATCGGCAATCTGGTACACGGCATCGCGGATATCTTCGAACAGCTTGCCGGTCACCAGCGTTTCCGAACTGAACGGGACGTAGCCGACCGAACGCCGCGCGCCGTAGAAATGCGAGGTGAAGGTCAGGCCATAAACACAGCAGGCGGAACCCGACAAAATCGTTGCGGTCCTCCGCATGCGCAGGCCCACCCGGAGCGACCCGAAGGCTGGACACATCGATTGCGGCTGATCGTGCGGACCTTTCGGATAATCCGCATCATAGCGATCGAGCACGTCAGCCTTGCCTGCTGCGATGGCAGCATCGCGAAGCGTCGAACCGCTATTGCAGGCGCCCTCAGGCTGCATCGTAAACCACTTCAAGGCTGGCTTTGGGCACGAACGCTTTGCCGCGCATGTCGCCCTGCGTTGCGGGGCGCAGCGTGTAGTCCGCCCCGGTGATGTCGGCACTGAACAGCCCGAGCAGTCCGTCCTGATCGAGCGGCGTCGGGCGCAGCGGCGGTGCGCTCGCGACGTTCTCGGCGAGGTCTTCGAACAGCGAGGCCCACTGCCCGCCGGGCTTGCCGATGATCTGGTAGTTGGCCGATTTCTTGCGAATGTCTTCGTTCGCCGGGATTGCCGTCAGCACCGGAATGCCGACCGCTTCGGCAAAAGCATTGGCTTCGCCGGTGCCGTCGTCCTTGTTGAGGATCATGCCGGCAACGCCGACATTGCCACCCATTTTGCGGAAATACTCAACGGCTTTGCAGACATTGTTGGCAACATAAAGTGACTGCAGGTCGTTCGACGCGACGACAATGACTTTCTGGCACATGTCGCGCGCAATCGGCAGGCCAAAGCCACCGCAGACGACATCACCAAGGAAATCGAGCAGGACATAATCAAAGCCCCATTCGTGAAAGCCCAGTTTCTCGAGCGTCTCGAACCCGTGGATAATTCCGCGACCACCACAGCCGCGCCCGACTTCGGGGCCGCCCAGCTCCATGGCGAACACGCCATCGCGCTGGAAACAGACATCCTCGATGCCGATTTCCTCGCCCGCCAATTTCTTGGCAGCGCTGGTCTCGATGATCGTCGGCGTTGATTTGCCGCCGAACAGCAAGCTGGTGGTGTCCGACTTCGGGTCGCAACCGATCAGCAGGACGCGCTTGCCCTGCTGCGCCATCATGTAGCTGAGGTTGGCCAGCGCGAACGATTTGCCGCTGCCGCCCTTGCCATAAATCGCGATAATCTGGGTTTCTTTGGTCACGGGTCCGGTGTGGACGGGATCGGGTTCTTGGGCAGCTTCTTCGCGCAGGGCACCCAGATCGAGCATCGTCATAGGGTGTTCCAATCAAGAACCATTTTGAGGCAACCCGGATCGCTGAACGCGACGGGATAAGCATCCGCTGCCGCGGCTGCGGGGCGGGTGTGCGTAACAAGGCCGTCAAGGCTCAGCGCACCCGACGCGACCATATCGGTCACGGCTTCAAGGTCACTCGGCCGAAATTCGGCTGCGATGCGCAACTTTGCCTCGCGCATGAACGCGGGCGGGAAATTGAAGCTCAGCTTGTCATAAAATCCCGCCAGCACGACTTCGCCACCGCGCGTCAGGCGACCGATCAGACTGTCGAGCAAAGCGCCATCGCCGCTCGCATCATAAATGGCCTTGTAGTCGCGGCGGTCATCGGCATCAGGATGCACAACCGCATAGCCTTCCGCGCCTTCTGCCCGTGCGGCATTGGTTTCCCACACAGTCGGCGGCGGCGTTCCCGTTGCAACAGCAATCCGCGCCAACAACCGTCCGAGCACGCCGTGCCCGACAATCAGATCAGGCAGAACATGCCCGGCAATCGCGTGATACGCCGTCGCGGCCAGCGCCACGAGCACGCCATTGGCACCCAGCGACTCGGCAACCGGAATCGCACGCACACCAGGCAGCACGACTCGCGAGGCAGCCCCACCGAAAAGCCCGCGCGCTTGCCTGTAGCAATTGGCACCGGGGACAAAGACCCATTCGCCAATCCGGCTGCGCGCATCGACACCGGCATCGACAACACGACCGACCGATTCGTAACCAGGCACCAGTGGATAGCCCATGCCCGGAAATTCGGGCATTTTGCCAGACCACAACAGCCGCTCTGTGCCCGTGCTGATCCCGCTCCAGACGATGTCGACGACAATGTCAGTGGCGGTGGGTTCGTTGAGAGCGAGCGAACGGAGCGACAACTGCTCCGGTGCTTCGAGTATGACCGCAACGGCGTCCATACGACCCTCCTCTGTCGCCCCGAAGGTGGATCCCCCGATGGCCAGAGTGTCACTCTAGCTGGACACTTTATGTTGTCAACAAAACTTTACGCTTTGGTGTGTCCAGCCAGAATGACACAAGCCGCCAATGGCAAGTCGGTCGGCAGAACGCGGATATTGCCGAGCCCCGCCGCGCGGAGCATGGCGCAATTTTCCTCGATACTGCGCGGGCGCCCCTGCCCCATTGCCCACAGATAAAGGCCAAAATACCCATCCCCCATCGCGCGCGCGCTCTTGCTGCCCGCCATCGGCTCGGCGATCAGCAGCTTGCCGTCGCGCGGTAAGGCTGCCGCAATGTTGCGCAGCAATGTCATGACGGGTTCGTCGTCATGATCGTGCATGATTCGCACCAGCGAAATGAGGTCGAACCCACCCGGCAGCGCATCATCAAAAAAATTGCCGCCATGCGCGACCAGGCCCACCGGAGCCCGCGCCGCAACGGCAGGCAGATCGAAAACGGCCGTTACGAGTCGCGGATGCGTGGCGCTGACCGCCCGCACGAAAACCCCCGCGCCGCCCCCGACATCAAGCAACCGCCGATGGCCACCGAATCGGTAAGCGCGCAGAACCTGTTCGGCGACCATTGCTTGGGAAGCGGCCATGAGCGCCGAATAAGGCGCCACAACATCCGCCGCTTCGTCGCGCCCTTCGTCATAGGCCCAATAGGCCGCGAGTTGCCCCCCGCCCCCGCCGCGCCGCAACAGCGCAACCGGATCGACCAGATCGGCATAAAGCAGTGCATGATGCTCGATCATTTCGGCGACACCGGGGCTGCCATGCAACGACGCCCCCTGCGGCCCGAGCATGTAGCGTCCGTCGGCGAGGCGTTGGGTGAGGTCGATCGACGCGGCGGCTTTCAGCAACCGCTCGGCCGCTGCCACCGGAAGATCGGCAATTGTTGCCACATCCGCCACCGACAGGGGTCCTGCAGCGAGGCGCGGGATCAACCCCGTGCGCACGCAAGCCAGCACGACTTGCGTGTAGACAAAGCCATTGATCAGATTGAACAGGCTTTCAGCCTTTGCCCGCGACACCGGACGCATTAGCGGATTGCGCATCGCAAAGCGGCGGAAGCGCGGACTAGAGAACACTTTATTGCGCCAAGTAATCCAGCGTTGTTCCCAGGTGACGCTGTATAGATGATTGGTCGGTTGCATCTGTCCAGTTTGCTGGACATACTCAAATTCGGCAAGCGGGAGTTGAGTGCGCATGTCCGAGCCACGGACAATCATCGTCGGTGCCGGGATCGGCGGCCTGACCAGCGCGGCTTTGCTAGCAGCGCAGGGGTATGACGTGACTGTCGTCGAAGCGGCAGGGCATCCGGGTGGTAAAGTGCGACAGGATGTCGTCGGCGGCACCGCAATTGACGCGGGCCCGACCGTCTTTACCAAGCGCCCGGTTTTCGATGCGATATTCGATGCGTGCGGGGCATCGCTCGACGATTATATCCGCCTCACCCCCGCCTCGATTCTGGCGCGCCACGCCTGGGGCGATGACCGGCTCGACCTGTTTGCCGACCCCAAAGCGAGCGGGGACGCTATCGGCGATTTCGCAGGGGCGGAGGCAGCGCGCGGCTACGCCCGTTTCTGCGCTGAAGCCAAGCGCGTCCACGATACCATCGACAAGCCCTTCATGCGCAGCGCCAAAACCAGCGCGCCTGGCCTCGTATGGCGGATCGCCACCCAGCGCCCGCGCGACCTGTTCGTGATGCGGCCGTTCGAGTCGCTATGGAAAGTTCTCGGCGATTATTTCCCCAATCTGCGCCTGCGTCAGTTGTTCGGGCGTTATGCAACCTATTGCGGTTCCTCGCCTTTTCTCGCACCGTCCACCCTGATGCTCATCGCGCATGTCGAAGCCGAAGGGGTGTGGTTCGTTGACGGCGGTCTCTCTGCGCTTGCCCGCGCGCTCGAAGCCGTCGCGGTCAAGAACGGCGCAAAGTTCCGTTACAATGCCCGCGTTGATCACATCCTCACGGATAATGGCAGAACGTCGGGCGTTCAGCTGGCCAATAGTGAGCGGCTGCAGGCGGACGCAGTCGTCCTCAATGCCGACAGCGCCGCGCTTGCCGCTGGCCAGTTCGGCGTCAAATCTGGCACACCCTACCCCGCCACCGCACGCTCGCTGTCTGCCGTCACATTTCTCGGCAACGTCAAAGCCGATGGCTTCCCGCTCACGCATCACAACGTGTTCTTTTCGGACGACTACCGCGCCGAATTCGATGCGTTCGAGCAAGGTCATCTCGCCACCAAACCCACCGCCTACCTCTGCGCGCAAGACCGGCTCGACCACAGCGACATTGATGGCCGCGAACGCTTGCAAATCATCATCAATGCGCCTGCCAACGGCGACACCCACCATTATACCGATCAGGAGATCGACACATGCCGAACCGCGATGCTGGCGACATTGGCGCAATCGGGGCTGACGTTGTCGGGCGACCTGCAGGCAACGACGCCAACCGATTTCGCGACCCGATTTCCGGCGACGGGTGGAGCCCTTTATGGACGGGCCTCGCACGGGTGGGCGGCGTCCTTCCGCCGGCCGGGCGCACGAACGACGATCCCTGGGCTTTACTTGGCGGGGGGCAGCACACACCCGGGCGCGGGCGTTCCGATGGTCGCGCTATCGGGACAATTGGCCGCCGCATCGATCATGTCGGACCGCGCTTCGACGCGCTCGTTCCGCCGCAGGGCTATGCCTGGTGGTATGTCGACGCGATCAGCGACGCCCAAGGATCCGATGGCGGCCGCTTCGGGCTGACCATCATCGGCTTCGTGGGAAGTGTGTTCTCCCCCTATTACAAAGCGAGCGGTCGTGCGCGGCCCGAAGAACATTGCTCGATCAACGTGGCGCTTTACGGACCCCGCAGCAACCGCTGGACGATGACCGAACGCGGATCGGCCAAGCTCCAGCGCAGCGCCGAAATGTTTCAGGTCGGGCCGAGTTCGATGCGCTGGGATAGTGATGCGCTGACCATCGACATCAACGAGATCGGCTGCCCGGTCCCCTTGAAAGTGAAGGGCAAAGTCCGGCTGTATCCCGATCAGATTTCGACGACGGCGTTCGGTTTGCACGAGGATGGCCAGCACCTGTGGCACCCCATCGCGCCGCGCGCGCGTGTCGAGGTCAGTATGGACTCACCCGCGATCAGCTGGAGCGGCAACGGCTATTTCGATTCGAACTTCGGTCGCGAACCGTTGGAAGCAGGCTTCCGCGAGTGGCAATGGTCGCGCGCGCATCTCAAAGACGATGTTGCCGTCATCTATGAAGGCGAGCGCCGCGACGGCAGCGATTTCGCGATGGCGCTGCGCTATGACTGGCAGGGCAACTGGCATGACGCCGAGTTGCCGCCTTCTGCCCGATTGCCGGGCACGACGTTCGGCATGCCGCGCCGCACCCGCGGGACGGATGCCAGAGTCATCAAGACTTGGGAAAACGCGCCGTTCTATTCACGCTCTGCCTTGTCGACCACGATTTATGGCGAGCCGGTGCGCGCCGTGCACGAAAGCCTGTCAATGGACCGTTTCGTCTCCCCCCTCACGCAGTTGATGCTCCCCTTCCGCATGCCCCGCATCACGCGATGAGGCTTTGTCGGCTGCAATCGAGCGATTGGTTGCCCAATATTGATAGGCGCAGAAGCCAATGACGACGATAAAGGTGATCGCCCCTTCGATGATGCCACCATATTTTGCGATCATTTTTCCATGCTCCCGCGAGACCCGCAGTCCTGAGCCTCCTGAGCTTGTCGAAGGGCGAAGGACGGTTCGCGTCAACC
>JAYUQI010000056.1:0-4805 GCA_043756805.1 Sphingomonas sp. | reverse complement strand
CCCGTGCCCGCGGGGGACGAGCCCTTGCGCGGGCGGTTTGTTTTCTGTGGCACTTTCCCTCAAGTCACCTTGGCCGGGCATTACCCGGCACCGTTCCTCTATGGAGCCCGGACTTTCCTCCCCGCATGAATGCGCGGCGGTCGCCCAACCCTCTGGCAATTTACCCATACACCGATTGCCTGAGCTTGTCGAAGGCCTGTCCTACTTTGGGCAATGATGCTCCAAGAAAGACAGCCCTTCGACAAGCTCAGGGCGACCGGAGATGATTGATTTCAATCATCCCCGGTCGGTTTGGGAAGCAGCAGCGCAAGCAGGATCGCGCGACACTCGCCGTCGATCGTGCCATCAATCAGTTCGGAGCGAAAACGTCGCTGAAACGCAACCGTCGCGGCCAGCGCATCGGTCACATCATAACCGAACCGTCCCAGCGCGAGCAGGAACCCCGCGTCGCTCCAGTGCGGATCCATCAGATTCCTGGTCGGTCGCGGCAAGGCGAGACGCAGCTTGGCGAGCCGATACCAGGGGAACAGCTCACCCGGATCCTGCTTTCGCGCCGGGGCAATGTCCGAATGACCAACGACATTACCCCGCGTGATCCCGTATCGCGCGACAATGTCGGCAACGAGCGGGATCAGCGCATCGATCTGCGCTTCGGGAAACGGGCGATAGCCGAACTCGTGACCCGGATTGACAATCTCAATGCCGATGCTGCACGAATTCAGACTGTCGATCCCGCGCCAGTGCGACTTGCCCGCGTGCCACGCGCGTTTGTCTTCGGCGACCATGCGGACAATCTGTCCATCTTCGGCAATCAGGTAATGGCAAGAAACTTTGGCCTCGGGATCGCTCAGCCGTGCAATCGCGCCAGCGGCATCGGGCATACCGGTATAATGCAGCACGAGGATCGACACCGGCATCGTGCGTTCATCAAAATTGGGCGATGGCGTTTCGATCATCGCGTCGATCATAACGGCGGCGGGCGGCATGGCAATGCGATGCGCTAAGCGACTTTTCGCTCCACTTGCGCCTTTTCCCTGGCCACAGCATAAAGCCCGCGCAAACTCGGGTCTGACGCAAACCGGGTCGTCTGACCGATCACCGTTTCGCCCGCCCCCAGCATGAGAATACCATCAGGTGCCAGTGCTTCATGCAACCGGTCAAATACGGCGCTGCGCACGGCTGGCGCAAAATACATCAGGACATTGCGGCACAGGATCACATCGAATTGTCCCGGCGGCGGCGCGAGCAAGCTGTGCGTTGCAAAACGGATCATCCGGCGCAATCGCGCGTCGACAAGCCAATCGTCACTCTCTTGCTGAAACCAGCGCAGCATCGTGCGCACGGGCAATCCGCGCTGGATTTCAAACTGCGAGTATCGCCCGCGGCGGGCCCGCGAAACCGCGTCGGCGCTGACGTCGGTCGCAGCGATGTCGATTGACCACCCGGCCCAGCGCGCTTCTGCTTCGCGCAGCATTATCGCGAGTGAATAGGGCTCTTGCCCCGTCGAGCATCCTGCCGACCATATCCGCAGCCGCCTGCTTTCTTTTCGCGCCGACCGAATTTTATCAAAGGCAGCGCTGCCGAGTAATTCAAAAAACCCCGGATCACGGAAGAACGATGTTTCATTGTTGAGCAACGCCTCGACCACGCGCGTCGCAATGACATCATCTTTTGCCGAGACGAGCGTCGCAACCAGCGCTTCGATGCCATCAAGCCCAAGCGAGCGCGCCACGGGCTTCAGCGCAGTCTCGATGCGCCATTGGCGACCCGCAATAAGTTGCTGCCCGGTCCGTGCCTCGAGCAAGCCACCGAGAATACGCATCGCTGCGGCGTGACTACCGCTCATCGGGTTACACCTCGGTCAGACGCATAACGGGCGAGCGCTTCGGGGGGCGCGATCAAACTTGCCAGGCCCGCACGTGCAACAGTGCCCGGCATGCCCCAGACGGTCGAACTAACGGCATCTTGAACAATCACTGTGCCCCCCGCTGCTGCAATGGCCGCTGCGCCAATCTCGCCGTCCCGGCCCATCCCGGTCAGGACAATGCCGAGCGCTGTGTTACCGAACACCGATGCGACACTGGCAAACATCGGATCAACCGACGGGCAGCACCGCGACGGCACAGCAAGATTGAGCAGCTTCACTTTCACCCGCCGACCACTGCGCTGTATCTGTAAATGGGAATTGCCCGGCGCGACTAGTACATCGCCCACTTTTACCACATCGCCCTCCGCCGCAACGCGAACAGATCGGCCTGACAATGTGCCCAGTTGATCAGCAAAAAAAGGCATGAAAGTCGGTGGCAAATGTTGCGTAATCAGGATCGGCGCATCGAACGACGGGGGCAGATTAGCAAAAAATCCTGCAAGCGCATGGAGGCCGCCGGTCGAGGCACCAATCGCAACGCATGCGACCGTCGTATCGGGCGCTGGCCGCAGCAATTGCGACATACGTGCTGCAGGAAATGTTGCAGGGTTTGCCTTGCCGAGGCGCAGCATTTTATCGATAAGCACGGCACCGAACTGACGGCCCAGAGCGTCCACCTCGGGCTTTGCCAGGGTATCGGCGGCGCCAAGCGCGAGCGCTTTGATTGTCGCGCGTGCGCCATCGCCTGCCAATGTCGAAACGATGATAATGCGGGCACCGCGGCAGGCGTCAACGAGTTCCGGCAGCGCAGCAATACCGTCCAGTCCCGGCATCTGGATGTCCAGCAGAACGATGTCGACGTGCGCACTGCCAAGCCAGTCGATCGCGCGGCGCGCGCCGTCCAATGCTGCAACCACTTCAAAGTTTGGCGCATCAGAAACCATGCGCGTCAGCGCCGCCCGCGCAACCGCAGAATCATCAACGATCAGAACACGGATCAGTGCAGCATCGGGCTGGCTCGAGGAATCGAGGCGGGCAACATTTGACATGTCAGGGCCGTCTTAAGCGACGCCGACAATCTGGAGCTTGCTGGCGAGTGTCTCGCGGTCAAACGGCTTCATGATATATTCGTCGGCACCAGCGTCGAGCGCGGCACGGATGTGTGCGGCCCCGTTCTCGGTCGTGCAGAACACGATCTTGGGCTTTTCGCCGCCACGCTCGCTCAGCGCGCGTAAAAACTCCATGCCGCTCATGACGGGCATGTTCCAGTCGAGCAGAACAACATCGGGTCGCGATACGGCGCAGGCGTCGAGCGCCATTTTGCCGTCCTCGGCTTCGGAAACGCTGAAATCAAGCGCTTCCAGGATATGCCGGGCGACTTTGCGGATCACTTTTGAATCGTCCACGATCAGGCAGGTTCTCGACATTTCTACGCTACACTTTCCAGCCAACCAAATGTAATTGAAAGTCTTACGCTCGATTGGTTTGCGCCGGGTTAACGGGTCATGCGGCCTCGGCGAGTGGTCCGGCGATCAACAAAGCAGAATCGATCAGGATCGCAAATCCCTGCGGTGTATCAATGGTACCAGCGCTGACTGCACCCCAGTTTTTGCCAATCGGCCCGTCGAGCGGCACGACAGGGCCTATTTGCGCTGCGACGTCGGAAATGGAATCGACCCGCAGCGCGTATCGATGACCGCCCGTATCGATGACGATGGCCCGGTTGCCTGTCGCCGTTGCCCGCAGGCCCACCGCCGCTGCGGCATCGATGACCGTCAGCACACGGCTGCGCACGGCGGCAACGCCGATGACATGCTCGGCGGCAAGGGGCACAGGCACGACCTGCCACAAATCGACGACAGCTTCGATTGCTGCGGCATCGATGGCAACACGTTCACCGGCAATTGTCGCGATCAGGAAAAGGCCGCTCATGCGCGTTTCCTTCGTATCTTTGGCGTTTGGTCGAGGCGTGGCCAGGCAAGCAGTGCCACAGCGCGGCCATCGATCATCACGAAGCTTTCGACCAGCGGATCATTGATCGGCGTCACATCGGGCAATGGCGCCAGATCATGCACAGCAGCGACGGGATATCCCACTGCCGCGCCATCATAGTCCAGCTGAAGGAGAGCCACACGCCCGCTTTTCGGCAAAACGCCATCCACGATGACGGGGAGCAAATCACCCGCCAGCACCACGAAACTGTTCGCGCCGTGCGAAACAAAATCCTGCGCATCGACGTCATCGATATGGATGATGTCCGCCGCGCGGAAGGCACGCCGTTCACCATCGAGCCCGTCGAACAGCAAGAGCGATTTCTGATCCGTAATAAATGTCGCGATCTCGGTCGTGGCGCTTTGCCGCCGCTCGTCATCAATCCCGGCGCGCGCCGCAATCCCGGCTGAATCGATAACGAGAATGGGCACACCGTTATCGGGCAGCGATTGCCCGGCATATGTGCCAAGTGCAGCCACATGCGGCGCCGTCGGCCGCACGACCAGTTCCTCGTGATCGCGAACATGCGCAACACCCATGGCAAAGCGATTACCGCCAGGCGGGTCCACAATGACCAAATGTGACAGCGGACCGTCACGAAGACCGAGCATGAGCGCCAGCGACACCACCGAAAGCATACGCCCTCGCACGACGGCAACATAGCCTCCACCCACCGCTTCGACGCGCACGGTCGGGGATTTGACCGACACAATCTCGTGGATCGCGGCACGCGGCAGGGCAAAAAGCTGATTGCCCGCTTCGACCAGCAACGCATTCATGATGCTCAGCGTCAGTGGCGCGCGCAATGTGATCGCGAGGCCACGACCCGGACGGTTCTCGATCGATATTGCCCCGCCCAGCCGCTCGACATTGGCACGGACGACATCCATGCCGACCCCGCGCCCCGAAATTTCGGTGACATTGTCAGCGGTCGAAAGTCCCGCCG
>JAYUQI010000055.1:0-4821 GCA_043756805.1 Sphingomonas sp. | reverse complement strand
CATAGGCCATATCAACAATATCCATCGTAGGATTGGCAGGCGTTTCGAAGAAAAATACCTTCGTATTGGGCTGGATTGCGGCCTTCCACGCATCATTGTCACGACTGTCGATCGTTGTTGTCGTGATCCCCCATTTCGGCAGCAGGCTATCCGTCAGCCAGCGGCACGACCCAAACGCTGCGCGCGCCGCGACGACATGATCGCCGGTTTCAAGCTGACAGAGCAGCGCCGTCGTCATCGCCGCCATCCCCGTCGCCTGACAGCGCGCGGCTTCCGCACCTTCCATCAGGGCAATGCGGTACTCGAGCATTTCGACGGTGGGGTTCTGAAGGCGCGAATAGGTCGGCCCCTCGGCCTCACCGGCGAAGCGCGCCGCGACGGTTTCGGCATCGTCATAGGTGAAACCAGACGACAAGATGAGTGCCTCTGACGTTTCGCCCCATTCGGACCGCATCGTGCCGCCGCGCACAGCTTGCGTGGCGGGGCGCCATTTGGCGGTGAGCTCTCGGTTCTGTCCGTCTGTGCGCTTCATGGCTCCCCCTTGCCGCCCCTTTATGCCTATGGTCAACGCCCCATGGCGCGGTCGATACGGTCGATCAGGCGATCACGCGCAGACAATATGTCAGCACGGCGGCCCGTCAGCAGGTTGTCGCGCAGGCGCTGACCATTGCTGATCAGGCCAACGGCTTCGGCATTGCCATAGCCTAGTTCAGCGAGAACCAACGCCTCATAGCCTTCAAGCGCCGTTACCCAACCCCGTGCTGATGGTGCCGCTTCAACTGCCGCGAGCACGCCTTCAAGCGCATCATAAACTCGCGGATACGGATGCCCTTCGGGTAACGTTACTGCCGCCAGAGCCGTCACCCACTCGATTGCTGCTGCTGCCAGCGGTTCCATCAGCAAGGGCGCCCGGCTTGTGAGTAGTTCGACGCCAAGCGATGCCAACTGCGTTTCACTGCGAGCCCTGAATTCAGCCGCGGCAATGTTGCCAACCGACAGGATAGGCTTGATCCGCCGTGATCGCCCGCCGCTTACATAACCTGACAAAAGCCCGTGATCGGCCGTCAGCGCCCTGACAATTGCGCCATGTTCGCCATGCGAGCGAACCGCAACAATGATGGCTTGCGACCGAACGTGCATCAACGCTCTATGCCATCAATTGTCCGTGCGGTAAGCATTGAGAAACACCATGCCTGCTAACGCTCGCGTTACGGGGGCGAAGATGTTTCATTGGGGGTCTGTCATTCCGTCCGTTGGGACTAAATCTGATGTGGCGCGGCTTGATCTTCCGCCACCTGCGAGTGCGCGCTTAAAACTTCCGGAAACGATGGGACCTCGATTCGCGATCTTTGCGGATGCCGAGGAAGAATTTGACTGGAAAGAGCCGTTCAGCCGCGAGTTAACATCGACCGAGGCCATCGATGCCCTGCCGCAGGCCAATCATTTCTTTACACAGCACGGTTGCATTCCGACCTATCTGGTCGATTGGCCGGTCGTCGCAAACCCTGACAGCGCAGGCGTTATGCGCAGTCTGGTTGCCGACGGCCATTGCGACATCGGCACGCAACTTCATCCGTGGGTCAACCCACCGTTTGACGAAGATGTTTCCATTTTGAACAGCTATGCTGGCAATCTTGACCGGTCGCTGGAGGCGGCAAAGATCAAGACGCTGACCGACAAGATCGAAGCCGAAACCGGCGTGCGGCCCACGGTCTATCGCGCGGGTCGTTATGGCGTCGGGCCGAATACCGCATCGGCGCTGGCTGATCTTGGGTACCGGCTCGATGTCTCGGTGCGCGCGTCGTTTGACTATCGGGCACAAGGCGGACCCGATTTTTCAGTGCATCCGATATGGCCCTGGACGCTGGGCGGGGGACTTAGTGAAGTGCCCCTCACGGCGACGACGACGGGCCTATTGCGTGACAAATTGCGTCTACAGAATTATGCGCCAGTACGCGGCCTGCTTGCACGGACCGGGCTGTTTGACCGTGTTCCGCTCACGCCCGAAGGAGTGCGACTGCACGACGCTCTTGTCGCGATTCGTCAATTGCTCGACTCAGGCCATCAGCTTTTCAGCTTATCGTTCCACACACCATCAGTCGTGCCGGGCAACACGCCCTATGTCCGCAATGCGCGCGACCTCGACAAGTTCTGGGCATGGTGGGACGGCGTTTTCAATCTATTTGCACAACATGGCGTTTTGCCAATCCGGTCGGGCGAGATTGTGGCCGCGCTTGAGGCAGCATGAGCTGCGCCGCGCATCTTGCCGTACCTGACGTTGCCATCGCCAAGATTATTCCGCTGAATGCGATTCCCGCTGCGTGGGACAAGGACTGGGCCGATCTTGCGCGCCATGCCAGCGAGCCCAATCCGTTTGCCGAGTGCTGGTTCATGCGGCCTGCGATTTGTCACTTGGCGACAACAGCAGACAGTCGGATGATTGCAGTTTGGCAAGGGGAACTGCTGCTGGGTCTGCTTCCGCTCGTCTTGGCTCCTAAATACGGCCGGTTGCCTGTTCGACACGTCCAGAACTGGGTGCACTATCACTGCTTTTACGGCGCGCCCCTGGTCCGTGCAGGTCAAGAGCATATGTTCTGGGCAGCGGCCTTGACCCTGCTCGATGGCGAAAGTTGGGCGTCAAACTTCCTGCATATCGCCGGTCTTGATCCGAATGGCCCTGTTATTACGTCATTGCGCGACATACGACCGGCAGACATCGTTCATCGCAGTGCCCGCGCTTTATTGCAGAGCAACCTTGGTCCCGAGGACTATTACGCCGCCAATGTCCGCCCAAAGAAGCGAAAGGAAATTCGCCGTCTCCGTACGCGGCTCGATGAACTGGGTACCGTCGAATTTACGACGCTGGAAGCAGACGGTTCGGTTGATAGGTGGATCAACGACTTTTTGACCCTCGAAGCATCGGGCTGGAAAGGTCGCGAGGGATCGGCACTCAGCGGCACCGCGCCGACCAAATCGTTCTTTGAAGCTGCCGTTCGTGGCGCGCATCGCGTGGGCACGCTTGAAATGCTGCGGCTGACGCTCGACGGCAAAGTCATTGCCATGCTCATCAACTTCATGACACCGCCCGGTGGGTTTGCCTTCAAAATTGCCTTTGACGAAGACTATGCCCGCTTTTCACCGGGGGTGCTGATAAAAATAGAGAACCTGAAAGTGCTTGGCCGTCCCGACGTCGAGTGGATGGACAGCTGCGCGGTCGAGGATCATCCGATGATCAACAGCCTGTGGGTCGAGCGTCGCGAGATTGTTCGTGTCACAGTGCCGCTCGCCGGTGCACGCCGCAAAGCCGTATTTCGCGGTGCGCGTTTGCTCGAACGGACAGCCGCATGGGTAAGGGGGCAGCGATGACTGCTTTTCCCGACACTAGCGATTTCGAGTCGATCTACCCCGGACACCCCGGATATGTCCGGCATAAGCTGGCCGATCATCCGCTGTTTACACTCGACGCCCTCATTGCGCTTGCCGGACGGATGGACCCGAAAGACGTCGAGTATAATCGCGGTGATCTGCCGCTGGGGATCGATTTCGATGCAGTGCCCGGCAATGGTCTGTCGATTGCCGATACCATCCGGGGGATCGAGGAAAATGGTTCCTGGATGGTCCTGAAATTTGTCGAGCAGGACCCGCTGTATCGAGAATTGCTCGAAGCAACATTGGCAGAGCTCGATGCGCCGATCGTCGCCAAAACCGGACCGATGCTGAAGCAGGAAGCCTTTATCTTCATCTCCAGCCCTGGGTCCGTCACACCTCTGCATTTTGATCCCGAACACAACATCCTGCTGCAACTGCGAGGCGCAAAATCGATGACGGTGTTTCCCGCTAACGATGAAGAAATCGCTCCCCCCGATGCGCATGAGCGGCTTCATTCGGGCGAAGGGCATCGAAATTTGCCGTGGGATCCTCGCTATACCGATCGCGGCAAGCGATTTGACCTCCAAGCCGGTGACGGGATTCACGTGCCGCTGATGGCGCCGCATTGGGTGCAGAACGGGCCTTATGTATCGATCAGTTTTTCAGTGACGTGGCGCAGCGCGCACAGCTATGCCGAAGCCGAAGCGCGGGGGATGAATGCCATGCTTCGTCGCCGCGGGCTGAATCCAGCGTCGCCAGCGCCGTTCCCTGCAAAAAATCTGATCAAATCCACGGCTTTCCGTGCTGTTCGCAAAGTAACGACCATCATCGGCCGCCGATGATCAGGCAGCTTTGCCAGCGGCCACACCGCTCGCCCATGCCCATTGAAAGTTGTAGCCACCAAGCCATCCGGTCACGTCGACGCCCTCGCCAATTGCATAAAGCCCTCGAACTTTCTTTGATTCCATCGTTTGCGACGACAACTCGTCAGTGCTGATGCCGCCGACAGTCACTTCGGCTTTTGCAAAGCCCTCGGTCCCGTTTGGATGAAACGGCCAAGCGGCCAGCGCGCGTTCGATGGTTTCAAGCGTGTCATCGCGATGGTTTTGCAAATCCCCATCAAGTGCCAGACGCACCGAAAGCGTTTCGGCAAGGCGCGCTGGCAAATACTCGCCGAGCGCCGACTTCAGCTTGGTTCGCGGTGCTGTGCGCTTGAGCGCACGCAACCAGAATCGCGGGCAGTCGGGCAGAAAGTCCACGTCGATCGCCTCGCCATGCCGCCAGTAAGACGACACTTGGAGCATAGCCGGACCCGAAAGCCCGCGATGCGTAAACAAGGCCGCTTCGCGAAAGGAGGTTTTGCTGACCGAAGCCACAACATCGGTGGCGACGCCTGACAATTCGCGGAACAAAACTTCGTCACCCCCCAATGTGAATGGGACAAGCGCAGGG
>JAYUQI010000054.1:0-13977 GCA_043756805.1 Sphingomonas sp. | reverse complement strand
CGTCGATCTTTTTGATTTCGAACTCCCCGCCGAAAGCATTGCGCTGCGCCCGGCCAGCCCGCGCGATGCGGCGCGGATGCTGGTTATTAAGGGCGACTTGGCAGACCATGTGGTCAGCGACTTGCCAGCGCTGCTGCGCGCGGGCGATTGCCTGGTCTTCAACGATACCCGCGTTATCCCGGCACAACTCACCGGGCGGCGCGGGGATGCAATGATCGGTGCCACGCTGCACAAGCGCGAGAGTTTGCGCAGCTGGCGTGCGTTCATCCGCAATGCCAAGCGGCTGCATGATGGCAATATCGTCGACTTTGGCGCGGGTGTGTCTGCGGCGACCAGCGACAAGGGCGCGGACGGCAGCTGGCTACTGACATTTGCGGGGGACGAGCCTGTCGAAATCCTGCTCGAACGCGCAGGGACAATGCCCCTCCCGCCCTATATCGCGAGCAAGCGCGCGATCGACGCCCGCGATGCTGATGATTATCAGACAATGTTCGCGGCGGAAAAAGGCGCGGTTGCCGCGCCAACGGCAGCGCTTCACTTCACTCCAGACCTTATGACAGCGCTGTCCAACAACGGCATCGCGCACGAAACGCTGACGCTTCACGTGGGGGCCGGCACCTTCCTGCCGGTCAAGGCCGACGATACCGACGATCATGCGATGCACGCCGAATGGGGGCGGATCGATGCCGCAACGGCAACGCGGCTGAACGCGGTGCGCGCCGGTGGCGGACGGCTGATCGCCGTCGGCACGACGTCACTGCGCCTTCTCGAAAGCGCATCCGAGTGTGATGGGCTGATCCACCCTTTCGAAGGCGACACGGCGATTTTCATCACACCCGGTTATCGCTTCAAGGCCATCGACGGCCTGATGACCAATTTCCATCTCCCCAAATCAACGCTGTTCATGCTTGTCAGCGCGCTGATGGGACTGGAGCGAATGCAGGCCGCCTATGCCCATGCGATCGCAAGCGGTTATCGCTTTTACAGCTATGGCGATTCGAGTTTGTTGCTGCCATAATCAATGCCGAAATGACGAAAACGATTGGAGACGTGAGGTGGCTGATCAAAAAGACGATGATCTTGACGCACCCGTTCACCTGACGATTCCCGACGGCACGAAGGATGAACAATTGGCGTGGCTTCGTGCCGAAATTCAAAAGGGCATCGACAGCGGCCCCGGCGTTGTTGCTGATCAAGCCTTTTTCGAGCGGATCAAACGGCGTGGTCGGGATCGGTTGCGCGCGTCTCGGCGCGCTGCGTGACACCGGTTTATTTTTCGCCTGAAGCCGAAGACGATCTAAAAGACATTTGGGGTTATCTCTCGCAATATGGTGCTGATATTGCCGATGACTTTGTCGCTCGTGTCGCCAAAATCTGTGACCGTCTTGAGCGATTTCCTCGGTCCGGTGCGGCGATGCCAGATCTTCGCCCCGATCTTCGCTGCGTTCCGCTTGACCACTATCGATTCTTCTATCGCATAGGCGAGGCTGGTGTTGAAATCGCACGGATCATCCATGCCAAGCGTGACAGCGACGCGATTTTTAAATCTTGATCGTGCCCAAGCTACCAATTTCCTTTGCTATCGCCGCAACCGACGGCCCCGCGCGCACCGGCACCATCCATGTGGCGCGCGGCGACATCCGCACGCCCGCGTTCATGCCCGTTGGCACCGCCGCCACAGTCAAAGGCATGAAACCTGCCAGCGTGCGCGATACGGGCGCGGACATCATATTAGGCAACACCTATCATTTGATGCTCCGCCCCGGTGCGGAACGGATGGCGCGGCTCGGCGGGTTGCATGAATTTATGCGCTGGGATCGCCCGATCCTGACGGACAGCGGCGGCTACCAAGTGATGAGCCTCGGTGATCTGACGACGATTACCGAAGAGGGCGTTGCCTTCAAATCGCATCTCGATGGCTCGCGGCATATGCTGTCGCCGGAACGATCGATGGAGATTCAGGCGCTGCTTGGCTCGGACATTGTCATGGCCTTCGACGAATGCACGCCGTTTCCGGCCACGCATGAGGTTGCGCATCGGTCGATGGAACGCTCGATGCGCTGGGCACAACGGTCGCGCGATGCCTTTACCAGTGCCGGTGCGTTGTTCGGGATTCAGCAGGGGTCGATGTTTGCGGATTTGCGTGCGGCGTCATCGAAAAGACTCATCGAGATCGGCTTCGATGGCTATGCTGTCGGTGGCCTCGCGGTTGGCGAAGGTCAGGCCGCAATGTTCGGCGTGCTCGACTATGCCGTCGCTATGTTGCCCACCGACAAGCCACGCTACTTGATGGGCGTCGGCAAGCCCGATGATATTGTTGGCGCGGTCGAGCGCGGGATTGATATGTTCGACTGCGTCCTGCCGACCCGCTCGGGCCGCAACGGACAGGCATTTACCTGGGACGGCCCCCTTAACATCCGCAACGCGAAATTCGCCGAAGACCTGACGCCGCTTGATCCCGGTTCGCCGGTCGCGGCATGGAGCAAGGCCTATCTCCATCATCTTGTCCGCTCGGGCGAAATGCTCGGTGCCATGCTGATGACCGAACATAATCTGTGGTTTTATCAACAGGTGATGACAGGTCTGCGCAGCGCGATTGCCCGTCGCGAACTGACAATATGGGCCGATGCCTTCCGCGCGCGCTATCATGCAACGCGCAACGAAACTGCCGCATAACCGCAACACGCCCGTCTTCGTTTCGACGCTGTCGCTTCACATTCCCCTGCCACCGCATTGTCAGGGCGTATCGTCGCTCGATTCGGACAAAAGGGGGCTGCGATGCTCGATCTTGAAAATTTTGGCTACACGGACGGCGATGTTGACACCAACCGGTCGAGCAACGGCAATATTCAGGACATCATCGAAACGCGCTACTCGCGCCGCACTGCGCTCTTCGGTGGTCTGGCGGCAGCCGCGTTGCCGGGATTTGTGCTCACAGGATGCGGCGAAGCCAGTGGCGGCGTCGCCGATTCGTTGCAGGTTTCGGCAGACGATGTCGCATCGAGCGCAGGTCGCGTCATCACGCTGAACGGCACTGTCAGCGGTGCACCGACGACCGCGCTGAACTGGACACAGCTTTCCGGCCCCCCTGTAGCGCTGACTGGCGCTGACACTGCGACCGCCAGTTTCGTGGCACCCGGCGTCACGTCGTCAACGCCGCTCCAGTTTCAATTCAGTGCCGCTGCGGCCGGCGGCGGAAAATCGGCGGTTTCCACGGTGACTGTCGGGTTGCCTCAACTCGGCTTTGCTGCCGTGCCGAAGAGTCTGGCAGATGTTGTAACAGTGCCCGCCGGATATAGCGTTACGGTACTCTACCGCCTTGGTGATCCGATCAACGCTGGAACGGCGGCTTATGTCGGTGATGGCAGCGACACCGATTTCGCATCGCGCGCCGGCGACCATCATGACGGCATGTATTATTTTGGCCTGTCGGCAACGGGCACGGCACCCGATCCGACGAACAACACGCGCGGCGTGCTGTGCATCAACCACGAGAATATCACCGAGAGTTACCTGCATCCCAATGGCGTGACCAGCACTGGCGGCGTCCGCCCGTTCGGTGAAGTGGTCAAGGAAATCGAATGCCACGGCGTCAGTGTCGTCGAAGTGACGCGGGCCAGTGCGTCGGGTGCATGGAGCTATGTCCGGACGTCGGCGCTCAACCGTCGTATCACGCCGTTTACCGAAATGGACATCAATGGCCCGGTGCGCGGCAATGCCCAGATGCGGACGGCGTTTTCGCCCGCGGGCACGCGCGCGCGCGGAACGCTGAACAACTGCGCCAACGGCTTCACGCCGTGGGGCACATATCTGACCTGTGAAGAAAATTGGTCAGGATATTTCCGGCGTGATGCGGGCGACGAAGCGGCGCGCACGGCAGCGGGGCTGACCAAGTCGAATGCGCTGCTCCAGCGTTATGGCGCAGGTGGCAACGGCGCACGGGCGGGAGCCAATGGCTGGGCAACCGCAACGCCGGTTCCAGCTGGTGACACGCGTTTTTCAAGACTCAACATTTCGCTGCAACCGGGCGCACCGCTCGATGGCGCGGGCGATTTCCGGTATGAGCACAATCATTTCGGGTGGACAGTCGAGATCGATCCCTATGATCCGACATCGGTTCCGCGCAAGCGGACGGCGCAGGGACGCATGGCCAAGGAAGGTGCCTGGCCGGGGCGTTTTGTGGCTGGCGTCCGTCCAGCCTGGTATCAGGGCGACGATTCGGGCGGTGAGTATGTTTACAAGTTCGTGTCGGCCCAGCCGTGGGCGCCAGCGGATGCCACGGCAGCCAACCGTTTGGCGACGGGCGACAAGTATCTTGATACCGGGACGCTTTATGTCGCGAAATTCAATGCGGACGGCAGCGGCCAGTGGTTGCCACTCGTTTTTGGCACGGGGCCACTGACAGCGGCGAACATCGCCTATCCCTTTGCCGATCAGGCCGATGTGCTACTGGCGACACGGTTTGCTGCCGATGCCGTCGGCGCAACGCGGATGGACCGTCCCGAATGGACAGCGGTCAATCCCAAGACTGGCGAAATGTATTTGACCCTGACCAACGGGCCGAACCGTAACGGAACGACGCTGCCCGTCGATGCCGCCAACCCGCGCGTCTATGTCGATCCGCCGAGCACGACGCGGTCGAACCGGAATGGCCATATCATCCGGTTGAAGGAGACCGGCGATACGACCGAGGCAACGGCGTTTACGTGGGACATTTATGTGTTCGCGGCGGGCTCGGATCTCGATCCGGTCAACATTAACTTGTCAGGGCTGACGCCTGACAATGACATGTCGAGCCCCGATGGCCTGTGGTTCTCGCGCTCGCAAAATGCCGGGGGCGTCGGTGATCCATTGCTGTGGGTGCAAACTGACGATGGCGCGTTTACCGACCAGACCAACTGTATGATGCTCGTTGGGCAGGTCGGCACAGTCGGCGATGGCGGCACGCGTCAGGTAACAAGCACATTGGCGAGCGGTGCGACGGTGACAACGACGACGCGGATTGGTGCCGCGCCGGGCACAAGGCTGCGCCGCTTTCTGGTCGGGCCGAAGGGGTGCGAGATCACAGGGATCGATTCGACTCCTGACGGGCGCACAGTGTTCGTCAATATCCAGCACCCCGGCGAAACTGGCTCGCCGACTCCGCCCGTGCCGCTTGTATCGAACTGGCCCGCAACACAGGGCGGTGCAGCGGCACCGACAGTCCGCCCGCGCTCGGCGACGATTGTGATTACAAAGGATGATGGCGGGGTGGTCGGCGTTTAGACCTCACACTGGTCGCGGCACGAGGCCCAGCGCTTCGCGCCACGACCAGCGCCAAACCATGAGCACCGCGACGACGGCCAGCCCGCTGGCGAGACCAATCCACACGCCCAAGCCTTTCAGTCCGAACGGAAAGGCGAGCGCGATGCCAACCCCGATGCCGACAACCCAATAACCGAATGCCGCAAAGATCATCGGCCAGCGGGTGTCCTGCAAACCGCGAAGCACACCGGCGCCGACGCTTTGCGCGCCGTCAACGATCTGGAACAATGCCGCGATGCCCATGAATTGCACCGCCAGCGCAACGACGGTGGCGTTGCCGGGGTTGGCTGTATCGATAAAAATTCCGATGAGCGGTCGGGGAAACAGGATCAGCATCAGCGCCATGACGGCCATGAAGCCGATGCCCAGCGCCAGCGCCGTCCAGCCCGCCTGCGCAATCGCTGCCCTGTCGCCCGCGCCATACGCCAGGCCAACGCGCACGGTGCCCGCCTGCGCCAGGCCCAGCGGTACCATGAAGGTAAACGCGGCAATCTGGAGCGCGATGGCATGGGCGGCGATTTCATTGCGGCCGATCAGGCCCATGATGAAGACGGCAGCCGCAAAGACCGCGACTTCGAGCAACAGCGTGATCGCGATCGGCAAGCCGATGGCGGCGACCTGTCGATACCGCGGCCAATCGGCGCGCCACCAGCGCCCGAAAATGCGATATCGTTTGAATGGCTTGGCGAAGGCCACAACCACCGCAAGCGCCAGAAAAACAAACAGATTGGCAAAGGCACTGGCCAGCGCCGCACCATCCAGCCCCAGCGCGGGCGCGCCGAGATGACCGAAAATTAGCGCCCAGCCGAGCACGGCATTGATCGCCACCTGAGCAAATAAAACAACCGCTGCCCAGTTCGGTCGCTCGATTGCCGAAATGAAATTCCGGAGTACGAAAAACAGGAAGATCGGCAGCAAGCTCCACATGATGATCCGCACAAAGCGACCCGCTGCTGCGGCGAGATCAGGCGCTTGCCCCAGCATCAGCAGCAAATCGGGGGCATGCCACAGGATCAGCCAGCATGGGATCACGAGCGTGACGGCGTGCCACATCCCCTGCCGCACAGTGCGACGGACCTCGCGGACCGAATGCCGACGCGCGCCGCGCTCGGCGGCAACAAGCGGGGATACAGCGGCAAGCAGGCCAATGCCGAACACGAGCAAAGGAATGTAGAGATTGAATGCCAGCGATCCCGCGGCCAGCGCATTTGCGTTCAATCGCCCGAGCAAAACGAGGTCGGTCGCGTTGATTGTCGACTGCGCCACATTGGCGAGGATGATCGGCAGCGCAAGCGAAAGCATGGCGCGCGCTTCGGTGGTCCAGGGTGTGGGTGCGGGTGACATGGCGACGTGTCCTATCACCGGTGACGGTGGGATGCGATGGTCTGGCTTGTCAGCGCCGACGGTCAAAAGTTAGTCCAAGGCCATTGCGCTATACAGGCATTATGCGTAAGTGCTTACGCATATGATCAACCATGTCACGAAAAATGAAGCCGACGGCGCAGCAATCGGGGCGCGGCTGCGGCGGTTGTCGGAGCGGATCGACCGCGAGGCGACGGCCATTTACGCGGATTTGGATATTGCCTTCGAACAGCGCTGGTATGGCCCGTTAAACCTGATCGCCGAGCGCGGCACCGCATCGGTAACCGACATCGCCCGATTGCTCGGCATCAGCCATTCTGCCGTCAGTCAGGCGCGACGCTCGCTCGTCCTTGCAGGTTTTGTCGAGGAGCGCGCCGACCCATCGGACAAGCGCAGCCGATTATTGTCGTTGTCGGGCAAAGGCGCGGCGCTCATCGGCAGTTTGGCCCCGGTCTGGGCGTCGCTGAACCGCGCCGCAAAGAAACTGAATGATGAAGCCGGTGACGTGGCGGCGACACTCGACCGTTTGGAAGCACGGCTCGATCAATTGTCATTGGCGGATCGATATGCCGCCGAAGCATCAGTCAAGTTTACGGGAGACGTTGAGTGATTGATCGCCGCGAGATGATCGTAAGCGGTGCATTGGCGCTTACGGCACTGAAGAGCACGTCTGCCCAGGCCGCAAATGCGCTTGCCGGATTTGTTGAAGCCGAACGGGTTAAGGCCGACATTCCCGGTCTCGCCGTGGGCTTTGCGCGCAATGGGCGCGTGCACTGGACACAGGGTTTCGGACTTGCCGACATGGCAACGGGCCGCCGGGTGCGCGCGGATACCGTTTTCCCCATCGCATCGATCACCAAAACGGTCACTGCGACCATGATCATGCGTCTGGCTTCATCCGGCCGTTTCAAAATCGATGATCCGATTGCACCTTTTCTTGATTTTCAGGTCGTCAATCCTCGCTATCCCAACGACGCCATCACGTTCCGGCATTTGATGATGCACACATCAAGCCTGTCCGACGCCAAATATTATGAGGTCGATTTTCGGGTTCGCGGGCACGACGCTACGACGTCGTTACGTGATCATCTGGCCAGCCTGCTCGTGCCCGGTGGCAGCGATTATTCGGCGGACGGATGCTATGCGCCCCACCGACCGGGCGAGGTCACCGACTACTGTAACACAGGTTATGGCCTGCTCGGCTATCTGATCGAACGCATAACCGGTGTTGACGGGCGCTTGGCGATTGACCGGCATATTTTGAAGCCTTTGGGCATAAAGCGGGCAGGCTGGCGGTTGGCGGACATCCCAACGGGGCGTCTCGCGACCCCTTATGACATCGTCGATGGAAAAGCCGTCGTGACACCGGACCTTGATAGCCCGGGCTGGCCCGCTGGTAGCATTCGAACATCGGTGGCAGACCTAACGCGGTTCGTTGCCGCATCAGCCAATGGCGGCGCTGCAGGTGGCGTCAGAATTCTCGACGCATCCAGCATGGCCGATATGCTCGATATGAAGCAGCCAACAGGCTTGCCGACTTGGATCACGGGGCAAGGATTGGCGTGGCAAGAGGCCAAGCTCGGTGCGACAAATAAAGCCAATCACTGGGGCGGCAGTATCGGGATATTCACAGCGGCCTATCTCGACCCGCAACGTCGCACGGGCGTTGCCATTCTCACCAATGCGACGGCGACCCAGAAGAGCAAAGATGCCATTCGGGCCATCGCACAGCACATTCTCGATGGCGCGACCGACAAATAGCAGGGGGTTTAGGGTTTGATGACTTTTGATTGATCCATATCTCGTCATTCCCGCGAAGGCGGGAATCCAACGCCCGATATCGAGCCTCGGGCGTTGGACCCCCGCCTTCGCGGGGGTGACGCCACTTTGAACGTCAACCGAATGTCATCACGCGCTAGCTACCCAGCTTCACACCCAGAAATCCGGGCATTGGTCCGTTCCAGCCTCCAGAGTCATTGGCATCGTCGCCGTCATCTCGTGGCAGAGCTGCGGCGCGTTGCGGTTTGGCTTCGGGCTTTGCTGCGCGCGGTGCTGGTGCAGGCTTGTCCGCGCGAGGTTCGGCGATTTTGCGCGGGCGGCGGGCTGGCTTTTCAGCAGGTTCTGCCGCTTCGTCGCGCGGCGCTGATTTCACCGTTTTCCCGACACGCTCGATCTTCGTGCTGGTCAGCTTTTCGATCTGTGCAACGGCTTCGGCATCTTCGGGCGTCATCAGCGTAAACGCTTTGCCCGTCGCGCCCGCGCGGCCCGTGCGGCCGATCCGGTGGACATAGTCATCGGGATGCCACGGCACGTCATAGTTTACGACATGGCTCACGCCCTTCACATCAAGCCCGCGCGCGGCGACGTCTGACGCGACCAGCACCATGATGTCGCCGTTCTTGAACCGGTCGAGTTCCTTGATCCGCTCCGACTGGTCCATGTCGCCCTGGATCTGACCCGCCTTGAACCCGGCGCGGGTCAGGCTTTGCGAAAGCTCGCGCACAGTCGTCTTGCGGTTTGAAAACACAATGCAAGTGGTCACATCGTCAGCGCGGAGGATTTCGATGAGCGCGTCCTTCTTGCCGCGCGACGACACTTCGACGATCCGCTGTTCGATCTGGAGATTGGCGCTGGCGGGGCGCGAGACTTCGATCTGCTTGGGATTACTCAGAAACTTGTCGGCCAGTTTCTTGATCGGGCCGGGCATTGTCGCCGAAAACAACAGCGTCTGGCGCGTTGCCGGCAGCTTGGTACAGATTTCCTCGATGTCGGGAATGAAGCCCATGTCAAGCATCCGGTCAGCTTCGTCGATTACCAGCAGCGTGCAATCATTGAGCATGATCTTGCCACGGCTGAACAAGTCCATCAGGCGACCGGGCGTGGCGATGAGGACGTCGACGCCCTTTTCGAGCGCCTTGACCTGATCGCCCATCTGGACGCCGCCGATCAGCAGCGCCATCGAGAGCTTGTGATATTTGCCGTATTTTTCGAAATTTTCGGCCACTTGTGCCGCGAGTTCGCGCGTCGGCTCGAGGATGAGCGAACGCGGCATCCGCGCGCGGCTGCGCCCCTCGGCAAGAATATCGATCATCGGCAGGACGAAGCTGGCCGTCTTGCCGGTGCCCGTCTGGGCAATACCGATCAAGTCGCGCATCATCAGCACGCTCGGGATCGCCTGCGCCTGGATCGGCGTGGCTTCGCTGTAGCCCGAATCGTCGATCGCGCGCAGCAATTGGTCAGAGAGGCCGAGGTCGGCGAAGTTCATCAAAATGTCCGTGAAAAAAGCCTGTTAGCGGTGCGCAGACCGCCACGGAAAGTCAAGTCAGCGTTCGGGCGTCAGTGTCGTAAACCGTTCGACTTCGCAGTGCCCGCCGGTGCGGGCATGGAACATGTCACGGTCGCGGCAAATCTGGCCGTCGCTATTGGGCTTCACGTAAAAGCCATAGCCGAGGTCAACCCCCGCGCATTGCTTTTCCAGCCGCGTGCGCACCCGCGCGCCGTTGCGCAGAAACAGATCGACGATCTGCGGCCCGCGCACGACAAAACCGCCAAGGCTGTTTAAGCTAACGCACTTCGGCCCTTTTTTCTCGACCCAGCGCATCGGCACTGGTGGTGCTGCCTGAACCGGTGCGAGCGGAATACGCACCACAACACGCTGCTGGATTGTCATTTGCGCAAATTCAGGCCCGTCTATCGCGGGCGCAACGCCCCCCGTGGCGGCCATCAGCGCGAGAATCAGCGAATTCACAACTTATATTCCATGACGATAGAGCGATGCGTTTCCACGGTTGAACCCGCGATTAATCCCGATCATCCGGGCCTGACAGAAAAAGATGTTAATCGAATGAACAGGCGCACGCTTGCGTCGCGCGGCTGTGCGCCATAGGGCAACGCGCATCATCCACTCAATTGCGTCCGGAGACTCCCGATGGCCAGCACGGCCCCCCAGAACCCCAACCTGCCGCTGCTCTATAAAGAGCTCGTTCCGATTTCGCAGCAGGAGCATGGCGACTGGCGCTATAAAACCAATGATGCCGCGCCGTTCCTTTATACCGAACATGCGATTCCGGTCACCGTCGAGGAGTTCTCGATCGTCCAGCGCTTCTACCCGATCATTTTTACGGTCGGCGACCAGCCGGTCCCGCTTGCGCTCATGGGCCTGAACGAAGGCGTGAACACGTTTATCGGCGAAGACGGCAAGATGCTTCAGGAAGCCTATGTCCCGGCCTATGTCCGCCGCTATCCGTTTTTGCTCGCGAAGTTGCGTCCCGATGCCGACGAATTGTCGCTGTGCGTCGATCCGACCAACGACACGATGGGCGCGTATGCCGAGGGCGAACCGGTGTTCGACGGCGATCAGCCGTCCGAAGCGACCAAGAACATCCTCGCCTTTTGCGAACAGTTCGAACAGGCGGGTCAGCGCACCGGCGCGTTCATGGAAGAGCTGAAAGCACTCGACATCCTGATGGACGGTGAAGTGTCGATCCAGACCGACGAAGCGACGCCGCCATTCGTCTATCGCGGGTTTCAGATGGTCAACGAGGAAAAACTGCGCGACCTGCGCGGGGACCAGCTGCGCAAGATGTCGCAGTCGGGCATGCTCCCGCTCATCCACGCGCATCTGTTTTCGCTGTCGATCATGCGAGACATTTTCGGTCGGCAAGTGGCGCAGGGCAAGGTGCCGCAGCCGCAGGCCGCCTAAGCGCCCTAAATTGCAAGTTGCCGCTTGAAACTGGTCAGCGGTTTACATACATTAATGAAGTTCGGATGCGCGTCCCCCCTTTCGCGCTCTGAACGACACACCTGCGGGTGTGTTCCTCCCTGAACCTGGCCACCTCGTGCGAAAGCGCGGGGTGGCTCTTTATTCAGTGCCCCTATTCGGCAGCCGCCGCGAATCGGCCCATCAGCTCTTCTGTGAGCGTTTCGACCAATGTCAGCACCGTCTGTTGCATCCGCACGAGCCCCTCGCCGGGCTGATCGAGCGCGCTATCAAGATAAAGCTGACGGTCGACTTCGATTTGTAGGGCATGGATGCCAACGTGCGGCGCAGCATGGCGCGTTATGATATAGCCCCCTGCATAGGGCGCATTGATCGCGACTCGGAAGCCGAGTCCCTTGAGAACAGCTTCGGCTGTCGCGGTTATCTGTGTTGTGGCGCTGCTGCCGAACCGGTCGCCGATCACAATGTCCGGCGCATCTTCGCCTTTGTTCGGCGGCATCGAATGAATGTCGATCAGCAGGGCGCTGCCAAAGCGCTGCTTCGCGGACTGAAGCGCGGTCGCAATCGCGGCATGATAAGGCGCGTGAACGCATCGGATGCGTGCGGCGATCTCGTCTGGATCGAACGCGGTTCGCCACAGTGGCCCAATCCCCCACAATCGTGTCGGCACCAGGCCCAGACCTGCCCGTGCCTTTGCGGATGCCGGTATGCCGCGCCCAAATCCGCCGCGGACCGACTCGGGATCAATGTCGTCGGGCGCGCGGTTCAAATCGATCATAAGGCGTGGCATATTCGCAATGACCGTCGGTACACCCGCCGCAATGGCGCCGTCCGTCAGCCGGTCGACATAGCGATCCTCGAGCGGCAGCGTCGCGGCAACTGGCACACGCAGGTCTGATACTATCGCCGCATCATAGGCACGGCCGGCATGCGGGACAGACAGCAGAACTGGCCCTGTCGGCGGATGAAAATGCTGTGCGTGGAAAGTTTCACTCGTCATTCTCTGTCGCCGTAACGCGCGATCAACCCAAACACAGCATTTTTCGTGCTGCGATGCTGGAAAATATTAAGGGTCGCAGGCATAGATGGAATTGGGATAGTGCAAAGCGGGTGCTTTGCGCAGGGGATAAACACATGCCGCGCATATTGCTTGCCGAAGATGATGATGCGATGCGCACCTATCTGGTGCGCGCGCTCGAACGATCGGGCTATGCAGTCGTCGCGGTGGATCGTGGCACAGCAGCATTGCCACTCATCGAAAATGGCGACAGTTTTGACCTGCTGCTGACCGACATTGTGATGCCCGAAATGGACGGAATCGAACTGGCACAGAAAGCGGCTGTCATTGCGCCTCACATGCGCGTCATGTTCATCACCGGCTTTTCGGCGGTCTCGCTGCGCGCGGGACAGGCGCTGCCGCAAGCGAAGGTCTTGTCAAAGCCATTTCACCTCCGCGATCTTGTCATGGAAGTCGACCGGATGTTCGCCGCGCCCAACGCGAGCGAGCTTTAAGCGGGGCGGGTTGCCAGCGGCACAGGCTGGCGCTAGGGGACCGCAACGTGGGCGTGTAGCTCAGTGGTAGAGCACTGTGTTGACATCGCAGGGGTCGCAAGTTCAATCCTTGCCACGCCCACCATAAAAAACCCCGCTAATCCAATGGGTTGGCGGGGTTTTTATTTGCCCGAACCGTTACGCTGGACCGACCAATTTGGGCACGGGTTGGGCACGGAATGCCTGTTTTTACCACTTCGGTTGGGCACCCAGTGGGCACGGAACGCATCTGGATCGCGCAAAAGCACGGCACTGGGATCGATACGCCGACGGTTTTCGGGGCCGGATGATTCTCTCTCTGGTCCTGTGGCTGGCGGGGGGCAGTGAGATGCTTTCCATCAGACGGCGCGGCAGCGCGGGCAAATGGTATGTCCGGGGTTCGGTCACGCTGGGCGACCGCTCGATCGATGTTACCGAATTCAGCACCGGCACTACCGACAAGGATGCGGCACGGCACTTGATGGGTGAGCGCGAGCGTGAGCTTCGCGAGGAGTTGATGTTCGGTCCGCGGGTGGTGGCGAAGCGTGCGGTTATTGCGGATGCGTTCGATGTGTATCTGGCCAAGCCCAAACGGCCCAACTCGAGCGATATCCTGCGGGTGGGGGTGATGAACGACCGGATCGGGCGCATGGCACTGTCCGACCCGCGCGCGGCATGGCGCACGTTTCAGGATGCGTTTCTGGCAGGCTACGCGCCAGCGGGTCAGGACCGCTACCGCTTACTCCTGCAGGCGTGTGTCAATGTCTGGCAGGAACGGCACGACCTGCCGCCGGTCAAGCTCAAGGCGATCCCGTTCGACAACCAGCGCATCCGGTTCCTGAGCCATGCCGAGCGCGACCGGCTGATCGGGTTGTATGTGCCGCACGTCCAGCCGATCGCGACGATGTTCGCGTTCCAGGGACCACGCACGCAGGAAGCGCTGCAGCTGCAATGGGGGGCAGGGGGGCGTCGACCTGACACGCGGCACGATCTTCTTTGCGCGGACCAAGACCGGCAACCCGAGGAGCGTTGCCATCCATCCGCGCGTCGAAGCCATGCTC
>JAYUQI010000053.1:0-14036 GCA_043756805.1 Sphingomonas sp. | reverse complement strand
ATGGGACTGGGTGTGGAAAGCACTCGCATTCGGTATCTTCCTGCCGCTCACCCTGCGCACACGATTGCGGATCGAGGCGCTCACATTGTTCATGATCCTGTCGGCGGCGTCGATCATCATTGTCGGCGGCATCAAGACGCTGGTTTCGGGCGGCGGCTATGGCGCGCTCAACCTGATGGTCTCGAACAATTCAGGGCTTTACGAGGGCAGCATCATTTCCTGCGTCGCCATTGCCATCATCCCGCTGATCCTCTGGCTGGTCAAATATGGCTCGATCTACGCCGCCGACTGGCGCGTCAAAGCCTTTGCCTACGCGCTCATTTTTGCCTGCCTGCTCATCCCGGTCGGCACGCAGGCGCGCACCGGCCTGATCTGCATTGCCGTGCTCGGCATCCTGACCCTTCGGTCGACCAAGCGGCGCTTGCTTTATGTCATGCTTGTCACCACTGCCGCGCTGATTGCCATCCCGCTGCTGCCATCCAGCTTTACGCAGCGCATGGACACCATCAAGGGCTACAAGGCCGACAGCTCGGCGGGCACGCGCCTCGCAGTCTGGGGCTGGACCTGGGACTATGTAAAGGACCGCCCGTTCGGCGGCGGGTTCGACGCCTATCGCGGCAACAAGATCCGCGTCGTCACCCAAACCACTGAAGGCGGCGGCGCGCAGGCCGATGTCTCCACATCGGTCGAATATGATCAGGCGCGTGCTTACCACAGCGCCTATTTCGAAATGCTCGGCGAGCAGGGCTGGCCCGGCCTCATCTTGTGGTTACTCATCCATTTCGGTGGCCTCATCCGCATGGAAATCCTCCGCGCACGCTACAAAAAACGCGACGGGTCCGAATGGATCAGCAGCATGGCCAACGCCTTGCAACAGGCACATCTTATCTACCTCGTCGGCTCGCTGTTCGTCGGCATCGCGTTCCAGCCGTTCGTTTACATGCTCGTCGGCCTGCAGATCGGGCTCGACACCTATGCCGGACGGCGATCCCGTGCGGACACGGCAGAGCCCTTCGGACGCAAGACAAAGCTTGCCGTGACGACTTGACGCCAGCGCCGCCGATGTGTCGAAGGCAGGTCCATGGTTAAATCACTTCCCGATCTCAATGCCCGCACGGTCGCGCTGTGGACCGACAGCATCGACTGGATCACCGTCCACTCGTCCCAGATTATTGTGGCGCTCGTGCTCGCCGTCATTGTCGCAGCCATCCTGTTCGGCGCGAAATGGCTCGGGAGTCGTGCGGCGCGACGTTATGCCGACCACAACCACTGGCCGCGCATCATCGGCGGCGCGCTCGCCAAGATAAGGCTTTGGTTCATCGCCGGCGTCGCATTGCAAGTTGTCGCAACCTATTCGCACGCGCCCGACGATCTCGCGAAAACGATCTATTTCCTCTTTGTGATCGCTGTCACGCTGCAAGGCGCGGTCTTCATTCGCGAGATTATCCTCGGCCTTGTCGAGCATCGGGCGCAAAGTGCCGACGGCTCGGTCGCGCTGGCCAGTGCGCTGGGCATTATCCGCCTGCTCGTGACGGTCGTACTGTTCGCGGTTGCGATGATCCTGATCCTGTCGAACCTCGGCGTAAACGTCACTGGCCTGATTGCGGGACTGGGTGTCGGTGGCATCGCCATCGGTCTGGCAGCACAGGGGATTTTCGCCGATCTGTTTGCTGCGCTCGCCATCCTGTTCGACCGGCCATTCCGCAAAGGCGACACGATCCGATACGATGCAACATCGGGCGAGGTCGAAGACATCGGCCTCAAATCAACCCGCATCCGCGCGATCACCGGCGAACAGATCATCATCGCCAACAAGCAATTGCTCGAAAAGGAAATCCACAATCTCGCGCGATTGAACCGGCGACGGATCGTCATGAATTTCGGGCTGGTCCAGTGCACGCCGGTCGACGTCCTTGACCGCGTGCCCGCGATGCTCGGCGAGGTTGTTGCCTCCTGCCCGCCCGCCAGCCTTGTGCGCTGCGCCTTGCTTAACTTCAGCCCGTCCGCGCTCGATTTCGAGCTGCAATATGATGTCCATTCGGAAGATTATGATACTGTTTTTCGCACCCGTCACACGATCAGCATCGCGATCCTCAAGCGGTTTCACCAGGAAAGCATCCGCCTCGCCAACCCGACACAGATCGCCTTTACAGCATCGCCCGATGGCCGGTTGCTGATGCCGCCCGGCACGTCAGATTCTCCGCAGTCCTGAGCCTGTCGAAGGACGGTTCGGCGCGTTAACCGTCCTTCGACAGGCTCAGGACTGCGGCTTCTTACAAACCCACATCGTCCAAACTCAGCAACGTCGCATTGCCGCCCGCAGAGGTCGTATCGGTCGACGTCACCCGCTCGACACAGAAGCGCGCCAGATAATGCGGCCCGCCTGCTTTTGGTCCGGTGCCCGACAACCCCTCGCCACCAAAGGGTTGCGACCCGACGATCGCCCCGATCATCGATCGGTTGACGTAGAGATTGCCGACCTTTGCCAGTGCTTCCACCGTCTCGGCATTGCGCGCAATCCGGCTATGGAGACCCATCGTCAGACCAAAGCCCTTGGCGTTGATCCTGGCAACAGTGGCCTCAAGGTCGCCCGCTTTCCATGTCGCGACATGCAGGATCGGGCCGAACCATTCCTCTGTAACGTCGTCGATGGAATTCAGGCGGATGATCGTGGGGGGGACGATCAAGATCCCCTCCCGGCCTTCCGGAAGGGGTTGGGGGTGGGGTTCTTCGTTCGACCGGTGCTGCTGGTTTGACGGAGGGGCCACCCCCAGCCCCTCCAGCAAGGGCTGGAGGGGAGCCGTATGCACCCAATCCGCCTTTTTGCTCTCGCGATAACCCATCAACCGCGTGAAAGCCGCCGCATCGATCACCGGTCCGACATCGGTCGCCGGGTCCGCCGGATCACCCACCACCAGCGTGTCCATTGCTCCCGCCAGCATCTCCAGCGTCCGCTCGGCGACATCTTCCTGAAGCAATAGCAACCGCAATGCCGAACAGCGCTGCCCCGCCGAGCGGAATGCAGACGTGACCACATCGGCAACGACCTGTTCGGTGAGCGCGGTCGAATCGACGATCATTGCATTGATCCCGCCGGTTTCCGCAATCAGCGGCACAAGGGGCCGCGCGTCATCATCGAGCAGCGACCGGGCAATGCGCTTTGCCGTCGCCGTCGAACCGGTAAACGCAACCCCGGCCACGCGAACGTCAGCCACCAGTTCGGCGCCGACCTCCGGCCCGCCTACCAGCAGCACCAGCGCATCCGTCAGCACACCGGCCTCATGCGCCAAAGCAACCGCCAGCGCGGCAATCCGCGGCGTTTGCGGGGCTGGCTTGGCAACAACGGTATTCCCCGTGACCAAGGCCGCCGCGACCTGCCCCAGAAAAATCGCCAACGGAAAATTCCACGGTGCAATGCACGCCCAGACACCGCGCCCTTCCATGCGCAGAACATTGCGCTCGCCCGTCGGCCCGGGAAGCTCGATCGGCTGCAACCCGCTGCGTGCCTGCGCCGCATAATAGCGACAAAAATCGACCGCCTCGCGCACTTCGCCGAGTGCATCGGGGATCGTCTTCTTGGCCTCGTCGACCAAGATCGAGATCAATTCGAGGCGGTTCGCCTCAAGCAAATCAGCCAGCCGTTCCAACGCCGCACAGCGGATTTCCAGTGGCGTCGCCAACCACGTTTCGAAACCAGACGCCGCGCTATTGACCAAATCCTTGGGTCCTTTGGTCCTTTGGGTGAGATTGCTTGGCTCACCCCAAGGACCAAAGGACCGAAGAGATTGCACTGTGCTGGCCAAGATCGCCCGATCCTGCAAATCGATGCCTGATGAGTTTCGGCGTTCGCCGAACAAATCCGCTGGCAGCGCGATACTCGGATGCCGCGCGCCGCCCACTGCCGCAATCTTCACGACCGGATCGGCCAGCAAATCCGCATCGCTCAAGTTCTCGTCCGCCAGCTGATGAACGAAACTCGAATTCGCGCCATTTTCCAGTAAGCGCCGCACCAGATAGGCCAGCAGATCGCGGTGCCCGCCGACCGGCGCATAAATGCGACAGTGAAAGCCCTCCTCGCGGACCAGCCGCTCGTAAAGCCCTTCGCCCATCCCGTGCAAGCGTTGAAACTCGAAATCGCGGCTCTCGCCCGCCCACTCCAATATCGTCGCCACGGTCAGCGCATTGTGCGTCGCAAACGCCGGATAGATATGCTTGGCGTCGAGCATGTCGCGCGACACCGCCATGTAGCTCACATCGGTCGCGGCCTTGCGCGTGAACAGCGGATAGTCGGAAAGCCCCTGCTCCTGCGTTCGCTTGATCTCGCTGTCCCAATAAGCGCCTTTGACCAGCCGTGCCGCGATCCGCCGCCCGGTCCGCGCACCGAGATCATCTGCCCAAGCAATCACCGGCCGCGCGCGCTTTCCATAAGCCTGCACTGCCATGCCAAGCCCGTCCCAGCCCTTCAGCGCGGGCAGTGCCGCCACTGCTTCGATAATCGACAGGCTCATCTCGAGCCGCTCGGATTCTTCGGCATCGATGGTCAGCGCGATCCCCGCCCCCGCCGCCTGAACCGCTAACCCCTCGACCATGCCGATCAGCTCAGGCACGCATTTGTCCCAATGCGCGACTTCATATCGCGGGTGCAGCGCTGATAGCTTGACCGAAATCGAATGCCCCGCCGCCGAGTTCGCGCCCACCGCCGCAATCGCATCAGCATAGGATTTCAGATAGCGCTGCCCGTCGGGATAGGTCCGCGCTGCTTCGCCCAGCATATCGAAACTCGCGGTGAAGCCCTTGTTCTCGGGCTTCGTCATTCGCTTGGTCGCTTCGTCAATCGTGCGCCCCATGACGAAGATTTCGCCTATCATCTTCATTGCCTGCCCGACCGCCTGGCGCACAAACGGTTCGCCGGCCCGCGCGATCAGGCGGCGAAGGACGCCGGCTTCTTCCTTCTCCGAAACCAGCGCGCGACCGATCACCAGCCCCCATGTACCGACATTGACCAGCCCCGACGCTGACTTCCCCGCATGCGCTTTCCAGTCCGCATCGCCCAGCTTGTCGGCAATCAGCGCATCGGCCGTTTCGGCATCAGGCACGCGCGAAAATGCTTCGGCCAGCGAGAGCAACGCCACGCCTTCGGACGTGTTCAGCCGATATTCCTGCAGGAACTGGTTCACCCACCCGCTCGATTGCGCCGCCCGCAGATCGGCGAGCAAGCCCGACGCATGGGCGACGATCCGATCGCGCTCGTCCCCGCTCACTGCCGCGCGCTCAAGCAGCGACTTCAGCACTTCAGGCTCGGGCGCACGGTGTAGTTTGGCAAAATCGGACGTTGCGGCATACATGGCTTTTGACTCGACAGTTGACGCGGACGTAAAGCACCGTACACGGGACTCGCCGTCTTGTAATATTATTGCGCAAGGAATGCACTATGGCTGTCGTCACCTTCGACGAACTGAAAGCGATGACCGGCACTGTCATCGGCGTGTCCGAATGGCTGACGGTCGATCAGGACATGATCAACAAATTCGCCGACGCGACCGGCGATCACCAGTTCATCCATATCGACGAGGAGAAGGCCAAGCTGACGCCTTTCGGTGGCACCATCGCGCACGGCTTCCTCACGCTGTCGCTCATGCCTGTCCTCACCCAGAAAACCGATATGCCGCGCATGGACGGCATCAAGATGGGCGTGAATTACGGCGGCAACAAAACACGTTTCCTCAGCGCGGTGCGCAGCGGCAAGCGCGTTCGCGGCCATTTCAAACTGCTCGAAATCGCCGAAAAACGCTCCGGCCAGTATCAGCAGACCGTCGAATACACGCTCGAGATCGAAGGCGAAGACAAACCCGCCCTCATCGCCGAGTGGATAAGCCAGTTCTTTATCTAACCTCTCCCCTCCCGCTTGCGGGAGGGGCCGGGGGAGGGCCAGACTTGACTATCGGTGCCCTACCTCCACATCGAACCCACCCCTAACCCCTCCCGCAAGCGGTAGGGGAACAAGAAGGAAAATATCATGCGCGACGCCGTCATCGTTTCCACCGCCCGCACCCCAATTGGCCGCGCCTATCGCGGGGCGTTCAACAACCTGCCCTCGCCAACGCTCGCGGGCCACGCGATCAAGGCCGCCGTCGAGCGCGCCGGTATCGACGGCGCCGAAGTGCAGGACGTCATCTTCGGTGCTGCGCTGCAACAGGGGCATCAGGCAGGCAACATCGCGCGCAATGCCCTCCTCCGCGCCGGTCTGCCCACCTCGGTCAGCGGCATGTCGCTCGATCGCCAGTGCGCGTCGGGCCTGATGGCCATCGCGACGGCCGCCAAGCAGGTCATCGTCGACGGGATGGACGTCTGCATCGGTGGTGGTGTCGAGAGCATCAGCCTGGTGCAGACGCCGCAGATGCGCGTCGCCCCCGATCCCGAACTGCTCGCGATGCACGCCAATATCTACATGCCGATGCTGCAAACCGCCGAAGTCGTCGCCAAGCGCTACGGCATCAGCCGTGACCGGATGGACGATTATGCGCTCCAGTCGCAGCAGCGCACGGCCGCTGCCAAAGCCGCCGGCAAGTTCGATGACGAAATCATCCCCGTCACCGCGACAATGGCGGTCGTGAACAAGGAAACCAAGGAAGTCACGCACAAGGAAGTGACCCTGGCTAAGGACGAAGGCAATCGCGCGGACACCACACTTGACGGCCTCAAATCGCTCGGTCCGGTCCTCGGTCCCGACATGACGATCACAGCGGGCAACGCCTCGCAACTCAGCGACGGCGCGTCGGCCTCGGTCGTGATGGAAGCCTCACTCGCCGCCAAGAAGGGCCTGACCCCGCTCGGTCGCTATGTCGGTATGGCCGTCGCGGGCACCGAGCCTGATGAAATGGGCATCGGCCCCGTCTTCGCGATCCCGAAACTGCTCAAAGCCAACGGCCTGACGATGGACGATATCGGCCTGTGGGAACTGAACGAAGCGTTTGCCGTGCAGGTGCTCTATTGCGCGGACAAACTCGGCATTCCGATGGACAAATTGAACGTCAACGGCGGTGCGATCTCCGTCGGCCACCCCTATGGCATGAGCGGCGCGCGGATGACTGGCCATGCCCTGATCGAAGGCAAACGGCGGGCTGCGAAATATGTCGTCGTCACGATGTGCGTCGGCGGCGGCATGGGCGCGGCGGGATTGTTCGAGGTTCTGTAAGGTTGGACTCTGATGACTTTGAGTTGATTCTTTAACCTCGTCATTCCCGCGAAGGCGGGAATCCAACTCCCAATGTCGAGCCTCGGGCGTTGGACCCCCGCATGCGCGGGGGTGACGCCATTTTGAACGTCAATCTAATGTCATCACGCCTTAACTATGCGTCGCGATCCACGCCTCAACAACCGGCGCAATCTTGTCGCGCCATTTGCTGCCGTTGAAAATGCCATAATGCCCCGCGCCCGGCGCCAGATGATATTTCTTCATCGCGTCGGGCAGGCCGGTTGAAATGGTCAGCGCGGCCTTGGTCTGGCCGATCCCTGAAATATCATCGCGTTCGCCTTCGATGGCAAGGATGGCGATGTCGGTAATCGCGGCCGGATCGACACGCACATCACGGTGCATCATCGTGCCCTTGGGCAACGAGTGGTCCTGAAAAACCGTGTGGATGGTTTGCAGGTAGAATTCCGCCGTCATGTCGCAGACGCTGCGATATTCCTCGTAAAATTCCTTGGTCGCGTCGGCGGCATCGTCGTCGCCTTTGACCAGATCCTTGAACATCGCAAAATGGCTCTGCATGTGGCTGCCAAGGTTCATGGCAAGAAATCCGGTAAGCTGCAGGAACCCCGGATAAACCTTTCGCCCCGCGCCCGGATACATCACGGGCACAGTCTGGATCGCATTTTGCACAAACCAGGCATGCGGCCGCTCGGTCGCAACGTCATTGACGCTGGTCGGCATTTCGCGCGTGTCGATGGGGCCGCCCATCATTGTCAGCGTCTTGGGTCGGCACGGGTTGTTCTGCGCCGACATCAACGCCGCCATCGCATAGCAAGGGACCGATGGCTGGCAGACGGCGAGCATGTGCGCACTCGGCCCGATCTTCTCCATGAACGCGACGAGATAATCGATGTAATCATCAAGATCGAATTGTCCCGCGCTCAGCGGGACGGACCGCGCATCGCGCCAGTCGGTGATATAAACATCATGCCCCGGCAGCATCCGCTCGACAGTCCCGCGCAGCAGCGTTGCAAAATGGCCAGACATCGGCGCGACGATCAACAGCTTGGGCGCGTCGTCGATGCCGTCTTTCACGAACCGTTTGAGCTGGCCGAATGGCATTTGCAGGACAATCTCTTCGCGCACCGCGATTTCGACACCGTCGACAACCGTCGACTCGAATCCAAAGGCCGGCTTCCCGCGTGGTGCCGCCGCATGCGCGAACACTTCAAGCGCCGACGCCATGATCGGTCCGCCGCCGAAATAGCTCATTGGATGCCCCGGCGATTGCAGGATTTCCGCACTCATATTGGCCAGCGCACTCGCCCCCGCGAGCCAACTGCGCTGCATTTCATAGGCATTGTATAACAAGGTGGAACGCCCCTTTTGCACTCGATTGCTGCCAGCCTACGCCTGAATCATCTTATGTTGCAACGCATCATTTGCCGCCGCTCCCCATCGCTGCTAGGCGCGCGCCGTGGCCACCAATCCTTCCAAGCCCAACGGCAATCGCAAAATCGGCAATCTCCGCCTCGTGTTCCAGTTTGCGGCGCATTATCCGGGGCGCATCGTCTGTGCGCTGATTGCACTCGCGCTTGCATCGGCGACAACGATCTCGATCCCGATGGGATTCAACATTGTCATCGATCAGGGCTTTACCAAAAGCGGCGGCGACATCGGCGGCGGTTTCCGTCTGCTGCTTGCTGTGGTGACCGTGCTGTCACTGGCGACAGCGTTGCGCTTCTATTTCGTATCGTGGCTTGGCGAGCGGGTTGTCGCGGACTTCCGCATTGCCGTTCAGGAAAATCTTCTGCGCCTGTCGCCCAGCTATTTCGAGGAAAACCGCCCATCGGAAATTTCCTCGCGACTGACGGCGGATACGTCGATCATCGAACAGATCGTTGGCACCACTTTGTCGGTTGCCCTGCGCAATTTCCTGACCGGGGTCGCGGGGCTGGTTTATATGTTCTATCTTTCGCCCAAGCTCGCGGGAATGCTTGTGGTCGGTATCCCCGTGGTGATCCTGCCGATCGTCTTCATCGGCAACAAGCTGCGCACCTTGTCACGCAAGTCGCAGGACCGGATTGCTGACGTCGGCACGACGGCGAGCGAAATTCTCGGCGCGATGAAAGTCGTGCAAGCCTTCGGACAGGAAACGCGCGAGGCGGGCCGTATCCGCAATGCTGCCGAAGCGACCTTCGATACCGCCCAACGCCGTATCAAACTGCGCTCGATCATGACAGCGGCCGTCATTCTCCTGCTCTTTGGGGCCGTCGTGCTGATCCTCTGGGAAGGTGCTGTCGATGTTCAGGCCGGGCGCATGACTGGCGGTGCAATCGCTGCCTTTGTCATCACCAGCGGCCTCGTCGCCGGTGCGTTCGGATCATTGACCGAAGTTTATGGCGACCTTTTGCGCGGTGCTGGTGCAGCAGCACGCCTCGGTGAATTGCTCCAGGAACAGCCCGGCATTGCCGCGCCAGAAAACCCCGTCGCGCTCCCCGAACCTGCGCAAGGCCGCGTCGCGTTCGACCATGTCGTCTTCAAATACCCCACCCGGCAGGATGTCAGCGCGCTCAGCGATTTCACGCTGCACATCGAACCTGGCGAAACCGTCGCTGTTGTCGGCCCCTCGGGCGCGGGCAAATCAACGCTGTTCCAGCTCATCCAGCGCTTTTATGATCCGACATCGGGCACGGTCAGCGTCGACGGGGTCGTCCTCCCCACAACAGACCCCAAATGGGTGCGCCAGCGCATTGCAATGGTCCCGCAGGAAACCGTCATCTTCGCCGCGTCCGCGCGCGACAATCTTCGCTATGGCCATTGGGACAGCAGCGACGAAGCGCTCTGGGCCGCCGCCGACGCCGCCAATGCCTCCGAATTCCTGCGCAAGCTCCCCGATGGTCTCGACACCTTCATGGGCGAAAGCGGCGCGCGGCTTTCGGGGGGGCAGCGCCAGCGCATGGCCATTGCGCGCGCCATCCTGCGCGATGCCCCGATCCTGCTGCTTGATGAAGCAACCTCAGCGCTCGACGCCGAATCCGAACGCCTTGTCCAGGACGCGCTCGAACGGCTGATGGCCAACCGCACCACCATTGTCATCGCGCACCGCCTTGCCACTGTCCGCGCCGCCGACCGCATCATCGTGATGGAAGACGGCCGCATCGTCGAGGAAGGGACGCACGACAGCCTGAGCCGTTCGGGCGGCACGTATGAACGCCTGGCGCGGCTCCAGTTTGAAGGACTGGCCGCTTAACCCCAGCACCGCATGCCTGAGCTTGTCGAAGGCCTGTCCTTCTTATCAGCCATTGCTCAGGAAAGGGCAGCCCTTCGACAAGCTCAGGGATACGGTTCGTTCTTGCTTGACCGAAAGCACATGCACCGCCTGTTGACAGCACCGCTGCCGTCATTAACCTTGGCCCTATGGATACCGACGACATCGCGCCACCGCCGCGTGCCGGCGACCCGATCGCCCTTCTGGTCAAGCTCGACCTCGATGCCTTTTCGGTTGCCGAACTTGATGCGCGGATCGTCGCGCTCGAAGCCGAAATCGTCCGCACCCGCGCCAAGCGCGACAAAGCTGTTAACCACCGGGCAAGCGCCGATGCGCTATTTGGTCGTTAAAGTGAAACATTCGACAGAAGTTCTTGATTGACAGCACCGGGCTCCCGACATGATGTTTAACTGAAGCCGCGCCCGCAGGCTTCGCATTAGGACCAAGACATGCCTTCCTTCGCCCGCGAACTTGAAACGACCCTGCACAATGCGCTCGCCGCCGCAGCGACGCGCAAGCATGAATATGCCACGCTCGAGCATCTCCTGCTCGCGCTGATCGACGACGAACATGGCGCGCAAGTCATGGTCGCCTGCGGCGTCGATACCGGCGAATTGAAGAACACAGTCACCAATTATCTCGACAGCGAACTCGAAGCGCTGCGCACCGAGGGACAGACCGACCCATCCCCCACCAGCGGTTTCCAGCGCGTTGTCCAGCGTGCCATCCTGCACGTGCAAAGTTCAGGCCGCGACGAAGTGACCGGCGCGAACGTCCTCGTCGCGTTGTTCAGCGAGCGCGAAAGCTATGCCGTTTATTTCCTGCAACAGCAGGATATGAGCCGCCTCGATGCCGTCAGCTTCATCAGCCACGGCGTCGGCAAGGGCGTGACCGCGCCCGAAGCGTCCGCGCCCAAGGGCGTTGACGACGAAAAGCCTGCGAAATCCGAAGGTGGCAAGGGCAAGGCCGAATCCGCGCTAAAGCAATTCTGCGTCGATCTCAACGAGAAGGCCAAGGCCGGCAAAGTCGATCCGCTCATCGGGCGCGGCCCCGAAGTCGACCGCACCGTGCAGATCCTGTGTCGCCGGTCAAAGAACAATCCGCTCTATGTCGGCGATCCCGGCGTCGGGAAAACCGCCATTGCCGAAGGGTTGGCGCGCAAGATCGTCGAGGGCAATGTCCCCGAAGTGCTGCTCCCCGCGGTCATCTATTCGCTCGACATGGGCGCGCTCCTCGCGGGCACGCGTTATCGCGGCGATTTCGAGGAGCGCTTGAAAGCGGTCGTCAACGAGCTCGAAAAGCTGCCGCACGCGATCCTGTTCATCGACGAAATCCACACGGTCATCGGCGCGGGTGCCACGTCGGGCGGCGCGATGGATGCGTCGAATCTGCTCAAGCCCGCGCTTAGCGGCGGCACGATCCGGTGCATCGGCTCGACGACTTACAAGGAATTCCGCAACCATTTCGAAAAGGACCGCGCATTGCTCCGCCGGTTCCAGAAGATCGATGTCAACGAACCGACCATCGAAGACACGATCAAGATCCTCGCCGGGCTGCGCAGCGCGTTCGAGGGGCACCACAATGTCCGCTACACGCCAGACGCCATCAAATCAGCGGTCGAGCTGTCGGCGCGTTACATCAATGACCGCAAACTGCCCGACAAAGCCATCGACGTGATCGACGAAGTCGGCGCGATGCAGATGCTTGTCGCCCCCAACAAGCGCAAAAAAGTGATCACGCCCAAAGAGATAGAGCAGGTCATTGCAACGATGGCGCGCATACCGCCGAAATCGGTCTCGACCGACGACACCAAGTCGCTCGCCAGCCTCGAAACCGACCTGAAGCGGGTTGTTTTCGGCCAGAATGCGGCCATCGAGAAACTCGCCTCGGCAATCAAACTGTCGCGGGCGGGCCTGCGCGATCCTGACAAGCCCATCGGCAATTATCTGTTCACCGGCCCGACGGGTGTGGGGAAAACCGAAGTTGCACGCCAGCTTGCCTCGATCATGGGCATTCCGCTGCAACGCTTCGATATGTCGGAATATATGGAGCGCCACAGCGTCAGTCGCCTGATCGGTGCGCCGCCCGGCTATGTCGGCTTTGATCAGGGCGGTCTGCTCACTGATGCCATCGACCAGCAGCCGCATAGCGTTCTCCTGCTCGACGAAATCGAAAAGGCCCACCCTGATCTGTTCAACATCCTGTTGCAGGTCATGGATCATGGTCGCCTGACCGATCAGCATGGCAAGGCAGTCGATTTCCGCAATGTCATCCTGATCATGACGACCAATGCCGGCGCGTCCGACATGGCGCGTGAATCGCTGGGCTTTGGCAACAACAGCCGCGAGGGCGAGGACGAGGAAGCGGTGAAGAAGATGTTCACCCCCGAATTCCGCAACCGCCTCGATGCGATTGTCCCGTTTGGCTATCTGCCGACCGACGTTGTCGCGCGCGTCGTCGACAAGTTCATCCTGCAACTCGAATTGCAACTTGCGGACCGCGACGTGCACATCAAGCTTGACGATGCCGCGAAGGACTGGCTGACCACCAAGGGCTATGACAAGCTTTATGGCGCTCGCCCGATGGGCCGGTTGATTCAGGAAAAGATCAAGCAACCGCTCGCCGAGGAACTGCTGTTCGGCAAACTCGTCCACGGCGGCGAAGTGATGGTCCACCTGAAGGAAACCGACGGCGTCAACGCACTATCGTTCGAAATCACTCCCGCGCCCCCGAAAAAGGGCAAGAAGGGCGGCAAGACGAAGGTGGTGGCTGAGGGTTGAGCGAACTCATTGCGGTATTCGCAGTTTGTTGTTGAATTTTTAACGTCGGGCGCTTATTTGTCGTATTCGCAATCAGAGAGACTACATATTCATCTCTGATAGCATACCTAGGGGCTCCTGCGGGAGCCCCGTTTCATTTTAGGTGACTACAAATGCTACAAACGGCAGTCTTCGTTGATGCCGGCTATCTGTTCGCCGCAGGGTCAGCGCTAATCTGGGGTGAAAAGCAGCCCAGACACCTCCTCACACTCGACCTTCAAAACACGCTGGCAGCCTTACAAAGCTGTGCCACAGGGGTTGAACCAAATGCCCGACTACTTCGCATCTATTGGTATGATGGAATTTCGGTAAATCGCGGCCCTAGTCCTGAACAGACGGCGCTAGGGCAAGCGCCGAACATTAAGCTCCGATTAGGCTTCGTTAATAGTCAGGGCCAGCAAAAGGGCGTTGATTCTCTAATCGTAACGGATTTGATCGATCTGGCGCGAAACAATGCGATTAGTGATGCGCTGATCCTCGCTGGTGACGAAGATCTTCGTGTCGGTGTGCAAGTGGCGCAAACTTACGGCGTCCGAATCCACCTGCTCGGAATCACGCCATCCCGAGGAAATCAATCGCCGACGTTACTGCAAGAATCTGACAGCAGTATTGAGTGGGATGAGGCGACAGTTAAAAAATGCTTGGCGCAAAATTCTTCAGCTAACCAACGTTCAAACAGACCACAGTTGAGTCAGCCGTCGAGCAACTTAAATGACGAAATAGACATGGAGGCTATCGTCAATTCTATTTTTGG
>JAYUQI010000052.1:0-4854 GCA_043756805.1 Sphingomonas sp. | reverse complement strand
GCTTGAAGGCATTTGCTTCATCATGAGCATGATATTTTTTCGTGCGGCGGATGATCTTTGCGTACAGAGGGTGCTTCACCTTCCGCTCGACATTGACCACCACCGTCTTGTCGCCCTTGTCCGAGACAATGACGCCGGTGAGAACGCGCTTCGGCATTACTTCGCTCCTTCGGCGCTGCGCATTGTTTGCAGCGTCTTGATCTGGGCAATCGTGCGGCGAACGACGCGGACACGAGCGGGCTTTTCCAGCTGATTGGTGGCGGCCTGGAAACGCAGGTTGAATGCCTCGCGCTTCAGTTCGCCCAGCTGGCCCGACAGTTCGTCATCGGTCTTCAATTTGAGGTCGGCAATCTTGGCCATCTTATTTGGCTCCCAGATGCGAGAAGTCGCCCAGACGAGCAACAACCTTGGTCTTGATCGGCAGCTTTTCCATCGCACGACTGAACGCAATGGCCGCAATCGGCCCGGGAACACCGTCCAGTTCGAACAGGATGCGGCCTGGCTTGACGCGTGCGGCATGATATTCAATCGCGCCCTTGCCCTTACCCATGCGGACTTCGGCAGGCTTCGACGTGACCGGCACATCGGGGAACACGCGGATCCACAAACGTCCCTGACGCTTGATGTGACGCGTGATCGCGCGACGCGCCGCTTCGATCTGGCGCGCGGTAATCCGGTCAGGCTCAAGCGCCTTCAGGCCATAGGAGCCGAAGTTCAACTGCGTGCCGCCCTTGGCATCACCGTGAATCTTGCCCTTGAACGTCTTGCGGAACTTTGATTTTTTCGGTTGAAGCATCTCTATGTTCCCTAGCGGCGATCATCGCGCGCCGGGCGAACACCCGACGTTTGCGCTTCAAGCATCAGCCGTTCCTGCGACATCGGATCATGACCAAGGATTTCACCCTTGAAAATCCAAACCTTGATCCCGCACACGCCATAGGCCGTATGCGCTTCAGCTTCGGCATAATCGACGTGCGCGCGCAGCGTGTGCAGCGGGACGCGGCCTTCGCGATACTGTTCGACGCGGGCAATTTCAGCACCACCCAAACGACCGCCGCACATGATCTTGATGCCTTCGGCGCCGAGCCGCATAGCCGACTGCATCGCACGCTTCATAGCGCGACGGAACGCGATACGACGCTCGAGCTGATCGGCAATACCCTGTGCCACGAGCTTGGCATCGATTTCGGGCTTGCGGATTTCGACGATGTTGAGCGAAACGTCCGAAGACGTCATCTTGCCGATCGTCTTGCGCAGCGATTCAATGTCCGCGCCCTTCTTGCCAATGATCACACCGGGGCGCGCCGCATAGATCGAGATGCGGCACAGCTTTGCCGGACGCTCGATCACCACCTTAGAAATCGCAGCCTGCGGCAACGATTTCATGATGAACTTGCGGATGTTCAGATCTTCGAGCAGCAGCCGGCCATAATCGGCACCTTCTGCATACCAGCGGCTATCCCATGTCCGGTTGATCTGGAGCCGAAGCCCGATCGGATTTGATTTATGACCCATCTTTAGGCTTCCTGATCCTGAACTTCGCGCACGACGACGCGGAGACGGCTGAACGGCTTGACGATCCGTGCCGAACGACCGCGCGCGCGGGTGGCAAAGCGCTTCATCGACAATCCCTTGCCGACGCTGGCTTCGACCACGACGAGGCTGTCGACATCGAGATTATGGTTGTTTTCGGCGTTGGCGATGGCCGATGCGAGGCACTTGCGCACATCGATCGCCATTCCCTTGGTCGAGAACTGGAGGATGTTCATCGCATCGCCAGCTTTCCGATTGCGGATGAGCGCTGCCACGAGGCCGAGCTTTTGTGCCGAACCACGGATCGCGGTCGACATTGCCAGTGCTTCGTTATCGGCAACCTTGCGAGGATTGACTGTCTTGGACATCAGCGCTTGCCCTTCTTGTCTGCGGCGTGACCGGGGAAATAACGCGTGGGCGCAAATTCACCGAGCTTCATGCCGACCATGTCTTCGTTTACCGAAACGGGAACGAACTTGCGGCCGTTGTAAACACTGAACGTGAGGCCAACGAACTGAGGCAATATCGTCGAGCGACGCGACCAGGTCTTGATCGGCGTGCGCGTGCTTGTTTCTGCGGCAGTTTCTGCCTTTTTCAGCAGATGGAGGTCGACAAACGGACCTTTCCAGACTGAGCGGGCCATAGTTACCTCTTCTTCTTAGCGTGACGCGACCGGATGATCATCTTGTCGGTCGATTTATTCGAACGGGTGCGCGCACCCTTGGTCGGCTTGCCCCACGGCGTCACAGGGTGACGACCGCCCGAGGTCCGGCCTTCACCACCGCCGTGCGGGTGATCGACCGGGTTCTTGGCGACACCGCGCGTCAGCGGGCGAATGCCCTTCCAGCGATTGCGGCCTGCCTTGGCGAGATTGGTGTTGGCGTTGTCGGGGTTCGACACCGCGCCCACCGTCGCCATGCAGTTCGCATGGATATAACGCTGCTCGCCCGAGTTGAGGCGGACGATCACCATGCCACGGTCACGACCGACGACCTGCACATACGTGCCTGCCGAACGTGCAATCTGGCCACCCTTGCCGGGCTTCATTTCGACATTGTGAACGATGGTGCCAACCGGAACCTGGCCGATTTCCATCGCGTTGCCGGGCTTTACGTCGGTTTTCTTCGCCGCGATCACCTTGTCGCCAACCGCCAGACGCTGTGGCGCGATGATGTATTTCACATCGCCTTCGCCATAGCTGATCAGTGCGATGAAGGCGGTGCGGTTGGGATCATATTCGATCCGCTCGACTGTGCCTTCGACGTCCCACTGGCGACGCTTGAAATCGATGAAGCGATAGCTCTGCTTGTGCCCGCCGGCGATACCGCGCGAGGTCACATGGCCCTTGTTGTTGCGGCCGCCCGTCTTGTGCTTGCCTTCGGTCAGCGCCTTGACAGGACCACCCTTCCAGAGAGCCGACTTGTCGACAAGGATCAGGCCGCGGCGTGCGGGGCTGGTCGGATTATAATGTTTAAGTGCCATGGCCTTAAATTCCCGTGGTCACGTCGATCGACTGACCTTCGGCCAGCGTCACGATTGCCTTTTTGAAGTCGGACTTGGTGTAGGGCGTGCCCTTCCACTTCTTGGTCTTGCCCTTCTGGACGATGGTATTCACCTTCGTCACCGAGACCGAGAAGAGCGCTTCGACAGCGGCCTTGATCTCGGGCTTGGTGGCGTCGTTGGCGACCTTGAACACAACCGCGTTGTGCTCGCTCATCATCGTCGACTTTTCGGTGATATAGGGCGCAACCACAACGTCATAATGACGCAGCGAAATGCCGCTCTTTGCAGGCTTCTTAGCCATTGAACCGCGCCTCCAGCTTTTCGACGCCCGCGCGGGTCAAGACCAGCGTGTCGTGCTTCAGGATGTCATAGACGTTGGCGCCCATCGCCGGCAGCACATTGATGTTGTGCAGGTTCGATGCGGCCAGTGCAAAGCTCGTGTCGACAACGTCACCATCGATAACCAATGCCGTGCGGCCAAAGCCCAGTTTCGCAAGGCTTGCGGCCAGCGTCTTAGTCTTGCTGTCGGCCACGGCGAGGCTGTCCATCACGATCAGCGTACCGTCCTTGATCTTCGACGACAGCGCCATTTTCAGGCCAATCGCGCGGATCTTCTTGTTCAGCGACGGATTGAAGTCACGAACGCGGGCGCCGTGAGCCTTACCACCACCAATGAAAATCGGTGCGCGACGGTTCCCGTGACGGGCAGTACCGCCACCCTTCTGGTTGCCGAACTTCTTGCCAGTCCGCGCAACATCCGAACGCTCGCGCGTGCCACGAGCCGTGGCACGACGCTTTTCGAGCTGCCAGGTGATGACACGGTGGAGAATATCAGCGCGCGGCTCGAGGCCGAACACGTCGTCATTCAATTCGATGTCAGCCCCTGAGCCTTTAACGCCCTTGGCGTCGAGGGTTTGAACTTTCAGTTTCATGTTCAGCCCTCCTTCGTTTCAGAGGTTTCGGTCGCAGCAGGTGCAACCTCAACCGGGGTTTCAACAGCTGCCACTTCGACAGGTGCGGTATCGACGATCACGTCTTCGACAACCGCTTCTTCAACCACTGGGGCCGCATTGTTTTTCACCGACGCGGGATACGGCACATCCTTGTGCGCCGGCACCTTCACGGCGTCCTTGACCATCAGCCACGTGCCCTTCGATCCGGGCACTGAACCCTTCACAAAAAGAAGCCCGCGCTCGACGTCCGTCGACACGATTTCCAGATTCTGCTGGGTGCGCTGACGGTCGCCCATGTGGCCGGCCATCTTTTTGCCCTTGAACACTTTGCCCGGATCCTGACGCTGCCCGGTCGAACCCAGCGAACGGTGCGAGACCGAAACGCCGTGCGTCGCGCGCAGACCGCCGAAGTTCCAGCGCTTCATGCCGCCCTGGAAACCCTTGCCCTGTGTATGGCCCGAGACATCGACCAGCTGTCCGGCAACGAAATGGTCAGCGGAAATTTCCGCGCCCACATCAACCAGCGCATCTTCGGAGACGCGAAACTCGATGACTTTTGCTTTGGGCTCGACTTCGGCTTTGCCGAAATGCCCGCGCTGCGGCTTGGCGACGTTCTTCGCCTTGGCGACGCCCGCGCCCAGCTGGACCGCGACATAGCCGTCACGATCCGTGGTGCGCTGTGAAATCACTTGGTTGTTCTCAAGTGCGAGAACGGTCACGGGAACGTGCCGCCCATCGTCTTGGAACAGACGGGTCATGCCCATCTTCTTTGCAATCACTCCGGTCCTCACCGGCCTTACTCCTCATGTCAGAGGCGCACACAGGATGATCCCACGCGCGCTTGGCTTTGCCCAATGTCTTAAAC
>JAYUQI010000051.1:0-4937 GCA_043756805.1 Sphingomonas sp. | reverse complement strand
CTGCGCAACGGAAAAAGTCAGTGTCGTGAAAGTTCCAGTTACCTGAACGCTGCCCGCCGCCGTGCCGTTCGCATTGGTTAAGCTGGATTCGGTGCCTGCCGTCGTCTGATTGACTTGTCGGGTAATGGTGTTGCCAGCGACCACAAAATGCGCCGGACCAGTCAATCGCGTCAGCGACGCACCTGCCGTCGTCAGCGTCCAAAGCGAACTGTTCGATGTTCCGGCAATGCCGCCGAGCCGGTCAAAATTGATAATCGGATTGATAATCGCCTTGCTGAACGTAATGGTGACTGTGCCAGTCCCCGAATTCCATGTCGCGCCAAGCGATGGTGTGCCTTGCGCAGCATTCGAGAATGCGGCGATATTATTGAACGTCTGGTTGCTAAAAGTCGAAAATTGCGTGGAGAATGCAATTGTGGTCGTAATGCCGTCGGTCAGGTTCGTTGCCGAACTGCCCGCAATGGTCCATGCACCTGAATTACTGGCGACAAGCAATCCTTGCCAATGACCCGACGAGAGGTTGACCGCTTCTACTGTCCCGAGATTTTTCTCGAGAATCCAGTCACCTCCAGCCTCGTTCCAGCCTGTGTCATTCGTCGATGCCGCAATGTCGGCTTGTGTGACGCGCGCCAAAGCGGCGAGGGCATCGGTGTCCTGCCCAAAATCGCAGCCATAAATCAGAATATCGCCATCCGTCGAAAGCGAACGGCCAATCGCCGCAAACGAACCGGCCAGCGAACCGTTGATCGCGTCCGCATCAATCCGGGTCGTGCCGAGGAAAAATACGCCCGCTTCGCCGTGGCTGACGATATGGATCGCGCCGATATTGCTCTGCCCCGCCAGCGCAAGGCGCATCTGGTCGATGCCGTCCTTGCTGCCATCGATCAGGACGACCGTGCCTTTGCCCGCCCATTCCTGCGCAAGCGCTTCATAACCCGTCACGTTGGTATCGATAAAAATAATCGCGTTGTCGGTCGCTTCGGCGGCGACCGCGCCGCCGCGCTGCACGCTCTGGTCTTCGGCCAGCTGCATGTCGACGCTGCGCTCGTCGCCAAAAATCTGCGCGCGTGGATTGCTGGCCTCGAACCCTGCGGGCAGGCGCGCATAATCATCACCGAACGAGACGACTTCGGTCGTCGGCGAATAAACCTGCTTGATCGCCAATTGGTCGGGCGTCAGCGCCTGGTCGTGCACTGTTTCAGCAACATCGCCCGCCGTCGCAATCGCGGCGGCGTCAAACATCATGCGGGGTTCAAGAGCGAGAAGGTGGCTCGAAGCGCCTGACCCGAGCGCTGCGTGCCTTGGACGACCACTGCGAATTTTACCCATTTTTACCCTCTCACACGCAACACACCCGCACGCCGATTATGCAATTCGCCGTTGCGGAGAGTAGTAAACAAAAATAGTTAATAAAATCGCTAATATTGTAAACGATTGTATCGGCTGGAAGTTCCGGCCGCTTAATCGGACTAGGCGACGGCGGGCGGCGTCGTTAAACCGCGCGCATGACCGAACCAAAAATCATCCGCCGCGAAGACTACACACCGCCCGACTGGCTCGTCCCCGACATTGCGCTGGACTTCGACCTGAGTCCGTCAAAAACATCAATCAAATCAACACTTTCCGTCGCCCGCGCCAGCAACCACACGCGCGCCCTCATCCTCGATGGCGACGGCCTCACCGTGCGCGCTATGCGTGTAGATGGTCAAGTTACCAACGACTGGCACATCGACGGCGATCGCCTCGTCATCCCCCTGACCGCAGACGCAGCAACCATCGAAACCGAGGTCGAGATTGCGCCCGAGCACAACACCAAGCTGATGGGTCTCTATGCCAGCGGCGGCCTGCTCTGCACGCAATGCGAAGCCGAAGGGTTCCGCCGCATAACCTTCTTCCCCGACCGCCCCGATGTGCTCAGCCGCTACACCGTGCGGATGACGGCGGACAAAGCCACCTTCCCCATCCTCCTTGCCAATGGCGACAACATCGCGAACGGCGACTTGCCCGATGGTCGCCACTGGGCCGAATGGCGCGATCCGCATTTCAAGCCGAGCTACCTCTTCGCGCTCGTCGCCGGTGACTTGAAAGCCAACCGCGACAGCTTCACAACGATGAGCGGCCGCAAAGTCGATCTCGGCATTTGGGTCCGCGAAGCCGATCTGCCCAAGACCGCCCACGCGATGCACGCGCTCAAGACCTCGATGAAATGGGACGAGGATGTCTACGGCCGCGAATATGATCTCGATGTCTTCAACATCGTCGCGGTTGACGATTTCAACTTCGGTGCGATGGAAAACAAAGGGCTCAACATCTTCAACTCGCGCTACATCCTCGCCGATCCCGACACGGCGACCGACATGGACTATGACGGCGTCACCGGCGTCGTCGCGCATGAGTATTTCCACAACTGGTCGGGCAACCGCGTTACGTGCCGCGACTGGTTCCAGCTTTCATTGAAGGAAGGCTTCACGGTCTTCCGCGATCAGCAGTTCAGCGCCGATCAGGGCTCCGCTGCGGTCAAGCGTATCGAGGATGTCCGCATCCTGCGCGCCGCGCAATTCCCCGAAGACGCGGGACCACTCGCGCACCCGATCCGCCCCGACAGCTATATGGAAATCGGCAATTTCTACACTGCGACCATCTACAACAAGGGCGCCGAAATCATCCGGATGATGCACAGCATACTCGGGCCTGAGCGATTCCGCGCCGGCACCGATCTCTATTTCGACCGGCATGACGGGCAAGCTGTTACCTGCGAAGATTTCGTCAAAGCCATGGAAGATGCCAGCGGCATTGATCTGGCGCAGTTCCGCCTGTGGTATTCGCAAGCAGGCACCCCCAAAGTGAAAGCCGAATTGCGCCATGAGGGTGATTCAGCGATCCTCTCGCTGGCGCAGACCATTCCCGTGACGCCCGGCCAGCCGGATAAGTTGCCGATGCCACTGCCGCTCAAAGTGGCGCTTTTCGACCAAGCGACAGGCGACAAGCGCGCCGATCAGCTGATCATTTTCGAAGAGCCAACAACCGAAATCCGCTTCGAAGGTTTCGCCACCCCGCCCGTCCTCTCGATCAACCGCAGCTTTTCAGCACCCGTCATCGTCGAAACCGATCGATCTGCCGCAAACCTCGCGTTCCTCTCGGGGCATGACGATGATCCGTTCGCGCGCTACGAAGCGATGCAGCAACTCATGCTCGATACGCTGGTCGCAACAGTGTCTTCGGGGATTGCCGACCACAATGATGTGGTGGACGCAGTCGGCAATACGCTCGCCGATTCCACGCTTGATCCCGCCTTTGTCGCCGAAGCGGTGCTGCTGCCGAGCGAGGCGTTTATCGGCGACCAGATGCTGATCGTCGATCCCGAAGCCATTGCGCTGGCGCGGGACGCCCTGCGCGCAGATATTGCCAAGGCGCATGAACCGATGTGGCGTGCGCTTTACACCAAGCACGCTGCCACCAAGTTCGAATACTCTCCGTCGGCAAAGGGCGCGCGACGTATCCGAAATCTGTCGCTCGGCTATATCAGCGCGACCAAGGCGTCCGATGCGCCCGCGCTTGCCTTTGCCCAGTTTGAAGCGGCCGACAATATGACCGACCGGCTCGCGGCGCTCGGCAATCTGGCGAATGGCGACGCCGATCAGCGTGAAGCCGCGCTCGATATTTTCTATCACCGCTACCGTGACAATGCGCTGGTCCTCGACAAATGGTTTTCGACGCAGGCATTGTCAGCGCGGGCGGATACGCTTGACGCAGTGCAGACGTTGATGAAGCATCCCGATTTCACGCTGCACAATCCGAACCGCTTCCGGGCGCTGGTCGGTGCGTTTTCAGTCAACCAGCGCTGGTTCAACCGCGCCGATGGTGCGGGCTATGCGCTGCTGGCTGATCAGATCATCGCGCTTGATCCGATCAATCCGCAGACTGCGGCCAAAATGGTCCCGCCGCTCGGCCGCTGGCAACGCTTTGATGACCTTCGACAGGGCCAGATGCGCGGTCAGCTGACACGCATCGCGGGGACGGCGGGATTATCAAAAGACGTGTATGAGCAAGTGACGAAGAGTCTGGGCTAACGAGACACCGCAGTCCTGAGCCTGTCGAAGGACGGTTTGCGTGAACCGTCCTTCGACAGGCTCAGGACTGTGGGATCACTTGATCCAATCGGCCACGTCGCCCGCAACCTTGTTCGCCGCTTCGTTCAGCGCCGGCCCGACGGACGTCGCATCGATCATGCCCACGGGCACACGCGCCTCGAACCGGCGGCTATCCAGCCCGGTTCCGCGCACGATCACGGCTTCGTAGGTGACGACGGCTTCGTTCTTGTCCTCGTCAATGCCGAACATCAGAAGATTGCCCTGCACGCGCAGACCGGGGTCGGTTGTGTACTGGCGCAGATCAAGGACAATCTTGCCTGTTTTTGCCGCCACCGTTTCGCTCAGCAGCCGCTGAAACAGCCGCGCCGGGCTATCAACCCACGCCGCATCTTTCACATAAGCAATCGCGATCCCGCCGCGATAGACGGGAACACGCGGCGCGACGATCGCGGCGGGTGCGCTCGGCGACAGGATCGTCACGGTCTGCCCCGACAACGCCGTGCGCGTCACCCCGACCGCCACTGTGTCGGTCGCGCTCAGCGTCATCAGCTGCTTGGGGGGCTTGCCGCCGAAACTGACGCAACCCGCAAGGGACAGCATAAGGAGACCCAAAAAGCACGTCTTCATTTCTGGCCTCCCCGCGGCTGATAATCGGGCAGCTTCGGCGACCCCAGGATGCTGGTCGCGCCGCCCTGATCGATTTTGGTCGCAACCGACGACAGGCTTTCGGACATCACGCGCAAGTCACGCACCAATTGGCCGACTTCGGGCATGGTCGTTTTTGAAAAGGCCTGAACCCCCGGCTGCGCTTCTTTCAGTGTCGTATCGAGCGTTTCCATGCTGCGC
>JAYUQI010000050.1:0-14472 GCA_043756805.1 Sphingomonas sp. | reverse complement strand
AAATCCCGATCCTCGGTGATAAACTCGGCATCGCAGCGGGCGTCGACCGGCTCCACAGCGGCACGCAATATGGCACGATTGATGACAGCGTTTCGGTGGCAGTCTCGCTGCGGATTGCGCCGCGCAACGGCATCGAGATCATCCCGTTCTGGAGTCAGCAGCGCGACTCGGGCTTCGAGACTCTACCGACGATATTCACAGGCGGTCTGACGTTGCCGAAGCGCGCGCCGCGCAACACTTTCACGGGTCAGCCTTGGGCGCAATATTCGGGCGTGCAGTCGAATTATGGCATCGTGGCGAAAGCCGATCCGCTTGGCTTCGATGTGCGGCTGGGCGTGTTCCGGTCGAGCTATCGAATGAAATCCGATGCTGCCGATCTGATGGTCGGCACGCGCGCCGACGGCACGGTTGCATCACGACAAATATACCTGATGGGTGGTGACACGGGCGCGTCGACGTCGGGCGAATTGCGTATCGGTCGCAGCTTTACCGAAGGCCGGCGACGCCATACGGTAACCGCATCGTTCCGCGCGCGCCGGCAAGACCGCAGCTACGGCGGCGAGGATTTTATCGACCTTGGCGCCAGCCGCAGCGATATCCCCGATGTCCGCCCGGCGCGCATTGCGAACATTGGCGCAAAAACAAGCGACAAGACGACCCAGACAACCTTTGGCCTTTCCTATGAAGGGAAATGGCTCGACGTTGGCGAGCTGACGGTCGGCGTTCAAAAGACGCGCTATGCAAAATCGGCAACCCGCGATTCGCCGATGCTGGTCAGTGCGGCGGGCGCGCTTTATGTCACGCCGCATATTGCGATTTATGGGGGATATACCCGCGGACTTGAGGAAAGCCCGATTGCGCCGAGTGACTCGCAGAACCGCAACCAAGCGCCACCCGCGATCCGTACGGTCCAGAAGGATGCAGGCGTCCGCTGGAAAATCCGCGAAGGTTTGACTGCCGTTGCCGGTGTTTTCGATGTGTCGAAACCGTTTTTCGAAAACAATATCAGCGGCACATTTGTTCAAACCGGCAACGTCCGTCATCGCGGCATCGAATTTTCGGTCGCGGGGAAAGTCGCGCCGGGGCTGACCATGGTGCTGGGCAATTTGCTGATCGACCAGAAACTGTCGAGTGGGCTGCGCCCGCGCGGTGCGACAACGCGTAAGACGATCCTGAGCCTCAATTATCGCCTGCCAAAAAATCCTGCCTGGTCATTCGACTATTATTTTGAATCGACGAGCAGCCGCAATGCAAACCGCAGCGGCACCTTGTCCATTCCGCCCCGCGCCATCGCCAACATTGGTGCACGCTATCGTGTCAAAGTCGCAGATCGCCCCGTGCTGGTCCGCGCGCTTGTGAGCAATATCACCAACACTTTCGGGTGGAATATTGGCGAAAACGGCGGCTTTACTCCCAATGGCACGCGCCGTTTCACGCTCAGCCTGTCGACCGACATTTGATGCTTTGTGCGCTGCGGCAACCTCGCTAAGGCGGCAGCATGAGTGAACTCGCTTCCGCTTCGCAACTCCGCATGTCGTTCGTCCGCTGGGCGCTGGTCACGGTGCCAACGATATTGTTTCTCGGCTTTTTCTCGGGCCGGATGGCAAATTCGGGCTTTGGCAATCCCTGGTATGACGCGCTGATCAAGCCTGCAATCCAGCCGCCCGGCTGGGCTTTCGGCGTGGCGTGGAGCATCTTGTATGTGCTGATCGGTCTTGCGTTGGCGATGGTGCTCAATGCGCGCGGCAACCGGTATCGTGGCTACGCGGCCGCGCTGTTTTCGGTTGCGTTTGTTGCAACACTGGCGTGGTCGCCCTTGTTTTTCGCGGCGCACAAGGTCTTTGCGGCGTTCTTTCTCATCCTCTTCATTCTTGCCTTTGCGATTGCGACAACCATTGCGTTCGGCCGCGTGCGGACAGCGGCTGCGTGGCTGATGGTGCCTTATCTGCTGTGGCTCAGCTTTGCGAGCATCCTGAATTGGCAGACGCATGTGCTCAATCCCGATGCAGAGACCCTTGTGCCGGTGCGTCCGGTTACCCAAATTGATGTCTGACGAAACGGGAGCCGGATAATGCAGACCGACAACAAGATTTTTGATGATCTCGCCAAGTTCGTAAACGGCGCGGCGGGCACCATTGCCGGCATGAGCCGCGAAGCCGAAGCCTCGGCACGATCAAAAGCCAAGGATTGGATCGGTGGTCTCGATTTCGTCAGCCGCGAAGAATTCGAAGCTGTCAAAGCAATGGCTGCGGCTGCCCGCGACGAAGTCGATGTGCTGAAAGCCCGCCTCGACGCGATGGACGCGAAACCCAAAGCCAAACCCAAGGCTTGATCGCTTATCCACAGATTTGTGACGCGCGGTCTTGCGACTCCGCCTCACTCGCGTCAGGCAGTGGACGATGACAGTAGTTCAGATCGACGATGACGGCGGCAGCGCGGCGCCAATTGACATGCTCGAGGCGTGGTTTGAAGCGCATGGCTGGTCGAACGAGCGTGTCGGCGACGAGGAAATCGTGGCGTCGACGCAAGGGGCCTGGGGCAGTTACGAGTTGCGTGGTGTTTGGCGCGATGATGACAATGTTCTGCAATTCCTCGGCTTTCCCGACATCACCGTTTCGCCCCACCAGTCCGCAGCGGTTTACGAAACGATCGGCCTCGTCAATGAACAACTCTGGCTCGGCCATTTCGAATTATGGGCAACGCCGGGAACCGTCCTGTTCCGCCATGCCGTGCTGCTCGATGGGGACGAACCCGGTCTGTCGCTTGATCAGGCCGAGACACTGATCGAAGCCGCTGTGGACGAACTCGATCGTTTCTATCCCGTCTTCCAGTTTGTCCTGTGGGGCGGAAAGTCGCCCAAGGACGCAATTGCCGCCGCGATGGTTGAAACACGCGGGGAAGCGTGAACACGCTTTGGATCATCGGTTGCGGCAACATGGCCGGGGCAATGCTCTCGCGCTGGCTCGACGCTGGAATTGATCCCGAGCGAGTGACGGTGATTACGCCGACAGCGATCCGCAGCGACGTTCGCGTTTTGCGCGTGCTGCCTGATGAAGCGCCGCCGACGATGTTGATGCTGGGCGTAAAGCCGCAGATGCTTGGCGATGTTGCGCCGGGGCTTCAGGCGGCGTCAAAGGACGCATTGCTGCTGTCGATCCTCGCGGGGACAACGATTGCGACGCTGAAAAACTTGTTTCCGGCAGCGCGGGGCGTGGCGCGGATCATGCCTAATCTCCCTGTTGCGATTGGCAAAGGCGTCGTTGCGCTGCATGCCGATGCCGCGGTTGATGATCACAATGCAGTCACGAACCTGATGGCTCCACTCGGTCTTGTCGAATGGATTGCCGACGAAGCGCATTTCGATGCCGTCACCGCGCTCAGCGGATCAGGCCCGGCGTTTGTCTATCGATTCATCGACGCGCTGGCGCAGGGCGGCGCCGCGCTTGGCCTGCCAGCGGATCAGGCAGCGCGACTGGCGCTGGCCACAGTCGAAGGGGCAGGGTTGCTTGCGGCGGCCAGTGATGTTTCGCCGGCTGAGCTTGCCGAGCGCGTTGCGAGCAAAGGCGGATCGACGCGCAAAGGGCTCGATGTTTTCGATGCGGATAACGCGCTTGTCAGGCTGGCGGCGGCAGCGCTCAAAGCTGCCGAGGCGCGTAACCGTGAGATGGCTGCGCTCTCGAAGTAGATATTCAAATCATCGCTCGTCATTCCCGCGCAGGCGGGAATCCAACGCCTGATGCTCCAGATTGGGCGTTGGCCCCCCGCCTACGCGGGGGTGACGAGGTTTCTTCAAGCATTCCGGCTGAGATCAATTGCGAGAGCACGGTCCTCGGGCGGGATCAACCCTTCCAGCACATGCCAGAACCCTGTCACCGAAGCCTGCCCGGCATGGCTATAAGCTGCCCCAAGCCGCTCACGGAAGGCATCGAACAATTCAGCCTCAAGCGCCGCGCCAGCCGCCGTCAGCCGCAACAGCTTCTGTCGCCGGTCAAATGGCCCCGCCCGCGTCTCGACGAGTCCGCGCGTCGTCAATTCGGTCAGCACGCGGCCCAGCGATTGCTTGGTGATCGCCAGCAGCCGCAACAGCGCACTCACGGTCAGATCAGGCTGTCGCGCAATGAAATACAGGGCGCGGTGGTGCGCGCGACCCATGCCTTGCGCGTCGAGCAGGGCGTCCACGCTCCGCGTCAGATGGCTGTATCCGAAGTAGAGCAACTCCACCCCGCGACGGATTTCACCTTCGCGCAGGAACAGCGGGGAGGCAGCAGGAGTTTGGACAGCCATATTGACGTATTTTGCGGCACTGCCTAACCAAAGGCAAGGAGCAAAGACGCCGATGAAGTTTGCCTTCGACCCCAACCCCGCAGCAGTTGCCGCGAACGAGCGCGCCGCGCTGCTTGCCGATCCCGGCTTTGGCCGTGTGTTCACCGATCATATGGCGCTCATCCGCTATAATGAAGCGCAAGGGTGGCATGATGCGCAAGTTACGGCGCGCAAGCCGCTGGTGCTCGATCCGGCAACGGCGGTGCTGCATTATGCGCAGGAAATTTTCGAAGGGATGAAGGCCTATAAGTTGGCCGATGGCGGCATGGCGCTGTTTCGCCCCGATGCCAATGCGGCGCGGTTCAAGGCGTCGGCGCAGCGCATGGCGATGGCGGAATTGCCCGAGGAAATGTTCATTGAGTCCGTGAAAGCGCTGGTCCGCGCCGATGCCGATTGGTTCCCGCATGTCGATGGCGGCTCGATTTACCTCCGCCCGTTCATGATCGCGAGCGAAGTGTTCCTCGGCGTCAAACCGTCGGCGGAATATCTCTATCTCGTCATCGCGTCGCCAGCGGGCAATTATTTCAAGGCCGGTGTGCCCGCAATTTCCTTGTGGGTGTCGCAGGAATATACGCGCGCCGCGCCGGGTGGCACGGGTGCAGCAAAATGCGGCGGTAACTATGCCACCAGCCTTGTGGCTCAGGCGCAGGCCATCAAGATGGGCTATGATCAGGTCGTTTATCTCGATGCGGCCGAACGGCGCTGGGTCGAGGAGCTGGGCGGCATGAACCTGTTTTTCGTGTTCGAAGACGGCTCGCTGCAAACGCCACCGCTTGGCGGCACAATCCTGCCCGGCATTACGCGTGACGCCCTCATCACGCTGGCGCGCGACGAAGGGCTGACCGTGCGCGAAGAACCCTATGCCATCGACCAGTGGCGCGCCGATGCACTGTCGGGCCGTCTAACCGAAAGTTTCGCATGTGGCACGGCGGCAGTGGTAACACCGGTCGGCAGCGTGACCAGCAGCGAAGGCAAGTTCACCATTGGTGCGGGCGGGCCGGGGCAGACGACACAGCGGCTGCGCGACCGGCTTGTCGGTATCCAGCGCGGCACGGCAGCCGACCCCTATGGCTGGGTTCAGCGGATCGACTGAACTGTTTGCAAACCGCCGAAAGCACCACTAAAGCCCGCGTTCGCGAAGACGCACTGGGGCGTCGCCAAGTGGTAAGGCAGCGGCTTTTGATGCCGCCATTCGTAGGTTCGAATCCTGCCGCCCCAGCCAGTCGTCAGATGATATTGCGGCGCTTCAGGTCGCCCAACTCGTCCGCCGTCAGCCCCAGCAGATCGGCATACACGTCATTATCCTGCCCCACGCTCTGCGGCGCAATCGATCGGATGCTCCCCGGCGTTTTCGACAGTTTTGGGAACACTCCCTGCATTTTCAGATTGTCCCAGCGCGGATGCGGGACATCGACCAGCGCCTCGCGCGCCTGAAAATGCGGGTCGGCAATCATGTCGGCAGGCTTGAAGACGCGGCCTGCCGGGATGCCATGGTCGATCATCAGCGCTTCGACCGCGTCCACGGTCAGCGTCGCCGTCCAGGCATTGATGCGGACATCAAGTTCGGTCTGGTTTTTGCCGCGCGAGATATGGTCGATGTAGCGCGGATCGCTCGCCAGTTCGGGCTGCCCCATTGCGGTGCACAGCCGCCCGAACACTGTATCCTGATTGGCCCCGATCAGGAAATCGCCGTCGCTGCACGTGTAAACATTTGATGGCGCAATGCCGGGCAGGACGCTGCCCGACCGTTCGCGGACATAGCCGAACTCGCTGTAATCGGGGACAAGGCTTTCCATGATTTGCAGCACCGCTTCGTAAAGGGCGGAATCAACCACCTGCCCCTCGCCGGTCAGGTCGCGGTGGCGCAGCGCGGCGAGCGCACCGATGCAGCCATAGGTTGCCGCCAGACTGTCACCGATGCTGACACCCATGCGGCTGGGCGCGCGGTCGGGATCGCCGACGATGTTGCGCCAGCCGCCCATCGCTTCGCCAATCCCGCCAAAGCCCGCGCGATCGCTATAGGGTCCGGTCTGGCCATAACCCGACACGCGGACAATGATGAGGCCGGGGTTTTCGGCATGAAGCTGATCGGGCGACATGCCCCATTTTTCGAGCGTGCCGGGGCGGAAATTCTCGATCAATATATCGGCAGTTGCGATGAGTTTGCGCGCCAGTGCCTGCCCCTCGGCAACGCGCAGATTGGCCGACACGCATTTCTTGTTGCGCGACACCACTTCCCACCACAGCGGATAATCGCCGCGGCCCCAATCGCGCATCGGGTCTCCTTTGCCGGGCGGCTCGATCTTGATGACCTCTGCCCCCATATCACCGAGCAACTGTCCACAGAACGGCCCCGCGATGAGCTGCCCCATCTCGACAACGCGAATGCCTTTCAGCGGGCCGGTATTTTCAGCGCTGAGGCTCATTCGGCGGCAATCGCATAAGTCCAGACCGGGGGCTTGGGTGCCTCAAGGCCGGTTTCGGCTTTGCAACGGGCGCGCAGTTCCTCGATCTCGCCACCACGGTCGAAAACGGCTGAGGGCGATGCCGATGCCCGCATTTTGGCACGCATGGCGTCGGTCGCTGCCACGTCGAGGACGCCATTTGCATCCGCAACCACGCCATAAGACTTTGCCCCTTCGGACGTGACCAGCCCCTGACGGATTTCCTTGGCGACGAGATCAGCTTCGCGGTCGAGCGGATCGCCCCAGCCGCCACCACCCCATGTGATGAAGTGGAGGAGGTCGCCCTCCTCCACCCGAAGGCTGTCGAGCTTGTTCGCGACGACAGTTTGCGACCCATCGGGCTTTTCAAGAATCTTGCGTGCGCGGGTGCCCGGTTTTCCGCCGTTGACGCCCCACGGATAGGTGAACCAGCGGTCGTCATGGATGCTGACGGTGCCCGCCGCAAGGAAGCGGTAGCTCATATGAATACCATTACCGCCGCGAAAACGCCCCGCACCGCCGGTATCGGCCAGCGCCTCATATCGTTCGATCCGCAGCGGGAAATAGCGTTCGAGAAACTCGTTGGGCACATTGGTAAAGCCCGGCCACAGCGAATGACCGTCGGGGCCGTCACCAAAGGGTTTGCCCGGAATGCCGCCAAAACCGATCTGGAACAGCTGGAACCACTCACCCTTTTTGTCACGACCCGAATACATCAGGTGCGGCGAAGAGCTGAACCCCGCGGCGCAGAGAAACTCGGGTGTCCGCTGGCCGAGCAGCCCGCCGAGAATATCGAAAATTCGGCCGAGCGCATGCGTCCGCCCCGACAGCGCGGCAGGATACATCGGTTTGAGCAGCGAGCCTTCGGGGATCTTCACCTCGATCAGATCATAAAAGCCGTCGTTGAACATGATCTGCGGGTCAAAGACCATGATCATGTAAATCCCGAAGAACATCTTGAACATATTTTCGTTCAGGTAAAAATTGATCGACGCGGCGGATTGCGGATCGGTGCCCGCGAAATCGAGGATTACTTTGTCGCCGACGCGCTGCATTGTGCAGCGGATTTTATAGGGGCCGTATCCGACACCGTCGTCGCAAACATAATCCTCAAAGCTCACCGGCTCCTCGCCGACCGACGACGCAATCAGTGCTTTCATCGCGCGGTGGTTGCGCGCGAGCAGCGCCTGTGTGGCCGACACGTAGACATCATCGCCGAAACGCGCGCACATCTCGTCGACACGGCGCGCCGCCACCCGGCAGCTTGCAATCAGTGCATTCAAATCGGCGGCGCACCAGTCGGGCTTGCGTGTCTGGTGCATGACCAGCTTGATCAGGTCTTCGTTATAGACGCCGCGCGCGTAAATCTTGACCGGCGGAATGCGGACGCCTTCTTCAAAAATCGCGCGCGCATCGATCGGCATTGATCCTGCAACCTTGCCGCCAATGTCTGACTGGTGCCCGAACATCGCGGTCCACGCGACCAGCCGACCGGCGCGGAAAACGGGGAGCAGCACCAGCCAGTCGTTCGAATGCGAAATCGCGCCTTCGCAGCTATAGGGATCGCTGAGGAAGATCATGTCGCCTTCCTCGATCGTCCCGTGAAACCCACGCAGGAAGCCGTCAATGAAGCTGCCGAACTGACCGACAATCATCTTGCCCGCCGGATCGGCGATCAGCGGAAAGGCATCGCCCTGTTCGCGGATGCCGGGCGACATGGCCGTGCGCACCAGTGTCGCGTCCATCTCGATACGGGCATTGCGCATTGCGTTTTCGATGATGTCGAGCGTGACCGGATCAATGGCGACGTCCGCAAAGGGCGTGGTGTTGGTCTGGATGATCTGTGCGGGCATTATTTTGCCTCCGAATTGATCAGAATATTGGCAAAGGCATCGACCTCGGCGACGTGGCCGTTGAGAACCAGCGTGGTCGAATCCATCTCGCAGATGATGGCGGGGCCAGCAATGCGGTTCCCTGCTTTCAGCTTGGCGCGGTCATAAATCACGGCGTCGCGCTCGGCCCCGTCCATCCACACTTTCTGGTCACGCAGTTTGGCGGTAGAAGCATCAGCGGTGCCCGTGTCGATCTTTTCGGCGCTGACATTGGCGGCTTTGCCCAAGGCGACGACGCGGATGTTGACCAGCTCCTGCGGCACGCTGAGGTTAAACGTAAACAGCCGTTTGTGCTCGGTGTCGAAGCGCGTGACGAGATCGGTAATCGTCGACCCCTGGGGGCTGTAGAGCGGCACTTCGAATGCCTGGCCGGCATAGCGAATGTCGATTTCGACGCGCAGTTCCTGATCGGGCGGTGGCACCCCTTCGGCGGCCAGTTCGCCGACGACCTGTGCGATGATTTCCTCGATCACCGCGCCGACTTCGGCGTCATCGGTTTGTGTCACCAGCTTGTTGAAACTGCGCTGCGCATCAACGCGCAGCCGCGTTGTCGCATCGCCATAGGCACAGAGGACACCGGGCGACGGCGGGATGATGACCGGCCAGCTGCCCATCAGCACGCCCATCGCATTGCCATGCAGCGGCCCCGCGCCGCCGAACGCCATCAGCGCGAAATCGCGCGGGTCATAGCCCTGCTGCACCGAGACGAGGCGAAGCGCACCAAACATCGTTTCGTTGACGATGGAAATGATCCCCGCCGCTGCTTCCATCAGCGAAAGGCCGAGCGCATCGGCAACAGTCTGCACCGCGCGGGTCGATGCCTCGCGGTCAAGTTTGAACGTCCCGCCGAGCAGATTTTCGGGGAGGTAGCCGAGCACCACATTGGCGTCGGTCACCGTCGGCAATTCGCCACCGCGCCCATAGGCCGCCGGGCCGGGGACTGCGCCCGCCGATTGCGGGCCGACGCGCAGTGCCTTGGTCAATTCAGGCACACTGGCAATCGATCCGCCACCCGCACCGACCGTCTTAACATCAAGCGACGACGCGCGAACGGTCAGATGACCCACACTCGTTTCGCGACGCAGCCGTGCCTGATAATCCTCGATCAGCGCAACGTCGGTCGACGTGCCACCCATATCGAGGGTGAGCACATTCGGCGTCTTCGCATTCTTGGCGATGAACACGGCACCGGCAACCCCGCCTGCGGGACCGGACATGAGGAGATTGACCGGCGCCTCCCGGCTTTTTTCCGCTGACATCAGTCCGCCGTCTGACCGGAGCAGGCTCAATTTCGCGGCGCTGCCCCACGACTGCAACTGTGCCTCAAGATTGCCGACATAACGCGATACCGTGGGCCGCACCGCCGAATTGGCGACCGTCGTCAGCGCGCGCTCATATTCCTGCATTTCGGGCAGGATGTCGGCGGATATGCTGACCGGAACATCGGGCATTTCTTCCGCGACGATGGCCGCAATCCGCCGTTCGTGGGCATCATTCATATAGGAGTTGATGAGGCAGACCGTCACCGCCTCGACCTTTTCGTCGCGCAGCCGCTGCAAATTCGCGCGCAGTTTTGCTTCATCAAGCGGGCGGACAATCGCGCCGTCCGCGCCGATCCGCTCCGGCGCTTCGATGGTCGCTTCCAATGGCGCCATTGGTTCTGGCTTCGGCCAGATGATCCACGCGGCAAGCCCGCCGGGAACAAGACTGCGCGCGATCTGGAGAATATCGCGGTACCCCTCCGTCACGATCAGGCCGACACGCGCGATCTTGTGTTCGAGCACGGCGTTCGTTGCCACGGTCGTGCCATGCAGGAACAGCGCAAGATCCTGCGGCGTAATCCCCGCTTTTGCGCAAAGCTGTGCAGCCCCGCTGATCACTGCTTCGGACGGATCATGCGGTGTCGACGGCACTTTGTCGCGATAGGTGCGCCCGCTCGCTTCATCAATGATCAGCAAATCAGTGAACGTGCCGCCCACATCGACACCCAGACGATAGCTCATGCGTTCTCGCGCTCCTTTGAAACGATGAAATCCCCCGCGCGGCCCACGCGGCTCGGCAAGGGCCGGCCCATCACGCCCGCAAACCAGGCATTGGCCGCGAGCGCGGCGTCAAGATCAAGCCCGGTCTCGGTGCCACTGCGACCAAACATGTAGATCAGCTCTTCGGTCGCGACATTGCCTGTGGCATTGGGCGCAAAGGGACAGCCGCCCAGCCCGCCCAGCGCGCTGTCAAACGTCCGGCATCCGGCCTGATAGGCCGCCCAGGCATTGGCTGGGGCCATCCCCCGCGTGTCATGCAGATGAACGCGGATCGGAAAATCCTTGCCGAGCCGCTCAAACGCCCGCTCGATTGTTTCCCCAACTTGCGACGGCACCCCGACGCCAATCGTGTCGGCAAAAGCGATTTCTTCGGCGCCTGCTTCGGCCATTGCTTCGGCGATATAAAGCGGCCGCGCAATCGGCACGGGCCCTTCGAACGGGCAACCGAAACTCGCCGCAATCGTCACCTGCGCTTTCAAGCCTGCCGATTTGGCGAGCGCGATCATCGCGCGGTTCGCGGCAATGCCCTCGGTAATCGTCTGCCCCTGATTGGCGATGCCGAAGCTGTCCGTTGCAACGATCACGCATCCGGCTTCATCGATCCCGCGTGCCCCCGCCCGCGTTGCAATCGCGCGCTCCACGCCGCGCACGTTCATGCACAGCGCGGTATAGCGGACACGGGGATCATCGGGCAGCCCCGCGATGACGGCTTCGGCATCGGCCATCTGCGGCACGCGCTTGGGATTGGCAAAGCTCGCGACTTCGATCCGCCGCGCGCCATAGCCGATTGCGCGCTCGATGAGTGCGATCTTGTCTGCCGTCGCCACGATCCCCGATTCATTCTGAAGCCCGTCACGCGGGGCCACTTCAAGAATCTCGATGGAGTCAGCCATGGCAATTTGTATACAAAGTGTCGAACGCTCTGTATAGATACACTATTCAAGAAAAGGTGCGATGATGCAGCAGGGGGATGATGTGCAGTCAGATTACGCTGCTGCGGGGTTCGGCGTCTCGCTGGCCCCGGGCAAGCGCCCCGCGCTCATCCTGATCGATTTCGCTCGCGCATATTTCGATCCGGCATCGCCGCTTTATGCCCGTGTCGAGCCAGTCCGGGCTGTGGCCGCCATCATGCGTGATGCGGCCGTTGCAGCAGGTGTCCCTGTCATCTTCACCCGCGTCGAATATGTCGCGGGCGATCCGGCGCGCAACGGTGGCATGTTCTATCGCAAGATCGCCGCGCTCACATGCTTTGACCGCGGCAATCCGCTCGGTGAGTTCACGCCCGAACTCAGGCCGCGCAGCACTGACCGGGTTCTAACCAAGCATTTCCCCAGCGCGTTCTTCGCCACCGGCCTTGCCGAACAACTTCACGCCGAGGGCATCGACACGCTTGTCATTACCGGGCTTTCGACATCGGGCTGTGTCCGCGCCACGGCCGTCGACGCGCTGTGCCACGGCTTCGTCCCCCTGGTTGTCGAGGATGCTGTGGGGGACCGCGACGCTACGGTCCACGCCGCCAATCTCTTCGACTTGCGCGCCAAAACCGCCGAGATCGTTACATCTGCCGACGTCTCAACCTATTTCGCGTCATTGTCTGCGTCCTGAGGGCGCACACTCGAAAACGCATGAAATGCCCGGCGGATATGTGCGGTCATCACGGCTTGCGCCCAGCTTGCATCGCCCGCTTCGAATGCCTGGATGAGCTCGCGATGCTCGCGCGCTGATTGCGCCAGCTGCTCGCGGCCATAATGCATCGCGGTCCGGCGGACGACGGGCTGCTCGACGAGTGTTGCGAGCGTCGCCGTCAGGCGTGGTGAGGCCGCTGTCTCGACAATGATCCGGTGAAAGCTGCGGTTGCCGTCAAGGAACGCGCCAATGTCGGGCCGCTCGCGCAGCACTGCCGCTTCGATCATTGCATTTGCCGCGATCAGCGCATCCAGCCCCGTGCGGTCAAAGCGCGTTGCCGCCCGCGCGGCGGCATGCGCCTCGAGCATGCCGCGCAGGGCAAACATCTCGTCGACATCCTCATGGCTCCAATCGGCCACAAAAGCGCGCTGCGATTCCGAACGGACGACATAAAGCTCGGTCTCGAGCCGCCGCAGCGCGTCGCGCACCGGCGTCCGTGATACGCCGCAAATGTCGGCCAGCTGCTCTTCTTTCAGCTGCGTCCCCGGCGGCGCATCGCCCGACAGGATCAGGCTGCGGATCTCGGCATAGGCGTGGTTTGACGCGCGCGACATGGGGCGGAGTGCATCCTTATGGCAACAGTCGGCCTCTAATCGATCAAAGCGTTCGCGGCTAGGCTTGACGTAAAGTTTGTATACAATATCTTGCCTGCGACGAGGATAAGGGGAAAATAAATGCGGACCGTGCGAATTCTGCTGCTTGCCAGCCTGTCGACAACAGCGCTCGCCATCGCGCCTGCCCATGCCCAGGATGGCGTGAGCGAAGTCGGCGAGATTGTCGTGACCGCCCGGCGCCAGAATGAACGGCTGATCGATGTCCCGGCCTCGGTCACGGTGCTCACCGCTGACATGATCGCCAAAACCGGTGTGCAGAATGCGCAGAATTTCGTCCAGCTGACGCCGGGTGTCACGATTGTGACCGGCACGGCAGAAGCAGGCGATACGCAGATCAACATCCGCGGGATCAACGGCGCGCGCGCGATGCCGAAAGCTCGGTGGCGCTTGTCGTCGACGGCATCCTCAAGACGAATACCGCGCAGCTGAACGAAGTGCAGGGCACGCTGCGCCAGATCGAAATCCTCAAAGGACCGCAGGGTGCGCTCTATGGCCGCAACGCGGCTGCCGGGGCGATTGTCGTCACCACGGTCAAGCCCGGCGATGCGTTCGCTGGCGCGATCACCGCAAGCTATGCCGAACAATCCACCGGCGACGTGCGCGGCTATGTCTCCGGCCCCATCGGAGAGAGCGTCGGTTTTGTCCTGTCGGGCAATTACCGCACCACCGACGGCTTTTACCGCAATGTCTTTCTCAATTCGAATTCGGTCGACGATCAGCAAGTCTGGGGCGTCGACGGGCGCATTGTCGCCAGCCTTGGCAGTGCAACAACGCTCGACCTCAAGGGTCGCTATGCCAAGCTGAGCGGCGCATCGATCAATTTCAATGCGTCGTTCCAGCTGCCGAACTTCGCGGCCGTAAACCCGGCCTTTTATGAAGACGTCAACGCGCATCCGTTCAACTATTATTCGAATATCCGCCCGACCAATGACCAACGCACCATCGAAGCCTCGGCCAAGATCGACCATGATTTCGGCGGGGTGAAACTGACCGCATGGACGCTCTATTCGGACATCAAGCAGAGCCTGATTGCCGACGGCACCTCGGCCGATTTCGCGCGCTACATCGGCGCGGCAAACCCGGCGGGCAACGCCGCGGTCGCGCGGTGTTTCTCGACGACCGCCGCGCTGACCGGCTTTCCGGTCAACCAGCCGGGGTTCATCGGCCAGATCCCGGTGCCGTTTATCTTCGCTCCCGCCACCGGATCGACCTTCGGTCCCTACAGCCCGACGAGCTGCGACGGCACGCAGTACCAAGAGCGCGAGCAGCGCGACATCAGCGCCGAAGTGCGCCTGGTGTCGGACGGCGACGGCCCGCTGTCATGGCAGCTTGGCGCCTATTACCTCAACATCGACCGCAAGGTCGGGGTAAGCCTGGGCGCGGACACCGGCGCGGGGACGATCCCCAACCTCTACAATCCGCCCAGCAGCGCCAATCCGACCAATCTTGCCGTGTCGAACAAATGCTTTGC
>JAYUQI010000049.1:0-14541 GCA_043756805.1 Sphingomonas sp. | reverse complement strand
AGACCAAGGGCTGGGGCTTTGCCAAGGCGTCGCTGCTGATGGTCTTTGCGACGCAAGCCCCGCTGCTTTTCATCGTCTGCCTGCCGGTTCAACTCGGTCAGATCGACGCAGGGCCGCCAGTTGGTGTGATCGGCATCGCGGGCACCGCAATTGCTCTGATCGGCATCGCGTTCGAAACGATCGGCGACGCCCAACTCACTCGCTTCCGCCGTGACCCCGCCAACGCGGGGCAGGTGATGGACCGCGGTCTGTGGCGCTATACCCGCCACCCCAATTATTTCGGCGACACCTGCACATGGTGGGGGCTGTATCTGATTGCTGCCGAAACGACGACCGGCCTGTGGGCGCTGCCGGGGCCGGTGCTGCTGACGTGGACGTTGATAAAATGGTCAGGCGTCCCGACGACCGAAGGGCGGATGAAGCGCAAGAAACCGGGCTATGACGACTATGTTCGCCGCACGAGCGGATTCGTCCCGTGGTGGCCGAAAAACTAAGCTGGTAAAGTCGCCCGCTCGGCCCACCAGCTATGCGTGCCACTCGAAATCTTGTGTGGCAATGCGATGCGGCAAACCGGCCCCGCCTCGATGTCGCGGGCGTCGATCAGGATGCACTCGCTGGTGCCGCTGTTCTCGTCGGTAATGAAGCTGACCAGATAGCCGTCGTCCTCCTCGGCGCCGCCGACACGCGGGACGAAGGGGGCTTCGCTGGCATAACGGCCTTCGGTAAGGTTCAGCATCCAGCTTTCGCCCGTTTCCAGATCGTGCTTCACGAAGCCATTGAACAGGAACCACCCCGGCTTGGTCGTCGTCGAATAGATATAGCGATGTTTGCGCCCCGCCCGCCGCTGGTCGATCATCCCGAATTCGAGGATGCGGTCGTCAAGCCGCTCCTCGCGCGTCGTCCCGTCGGTCAGGTTGAAGCGCCAGCGGTGGAGCTTCGGCAGGAAACTATGCTCGTCAACATAGGCCATCATATGGCCGTAGCCGTCTTCATTGGGCAGCGGCGCAGGCTGTGGATTGTCCTGGAAATATCCGTCCATCACCACCTCGTCGCCTTCCTCATAGGCATTGAGGAAATGGAGGATGTAGGTCGGCGCGCCTTCGAACCAGCGGATGTCGGTCGGATTGCCTTTTCGCGGGATGAGGCCGAACCGGCTCGGCACGCCCTCGTGCAGCCGCGCGGCGTGGATGTCGCGCTTGAGCAGGTCGGCATCCCAGAACATCGGCAGATCGTTCACGATCGCCCAGTTCTCCGAAAAAGTCATGTCGTGCGGCAAGCGCGGTCCGCGCAGCGGCACGGGGATATAGGTCACCAGACGCTCGTGACGGTCAACGACGCCATAATGCATGAACGGCGCATGCCTTGAGTAATTGAAGAACATCAGTTCGCCGGTGCGCGGATCGACTTTCGGGTGCGCCGAAATGCCGTCGAGCGGCACCCATGGCGCGAGGCCAAGCGGCTCAAGCGTTTCGGGGTCGAGCAGATAGCCCTCACCGCACTGGTAGAATGTCGAAATCGCCTTGCCCGCATGGACAATGATATCGGTGCTCGATGAGTCCTTGAGCGACCCATGGGCACCAAAGCCGGGGCGCTTCGACGTTCCGGGCTTGTCCATCAACCCGCCCCAGATCGAGTCGCCCGCTTCCTGTTCGGCCGCAAAACAGCGCGTACGAACCCAGCGGTTACGGTAGGACGCAGCACCACTGCTGAAGCTCATCTGGTGGATCATACCGTCACCGTCGAAGGGATGATAACGGCCGAGCGGCTGGTGCAGCTGGTTTTCGGTATTGCGCAGGTAAACGCCGTCGATGTCATCGGGAATGCGCCCCTCGATGACAGTCAAGTCGTGCGCCGTCACCTCCTCATGCAGCGGCGTCCAAGCACCGTTGAGATAAGGGTGATTGCTGGGGCGCAGCGAAGACGTAACAGGGGAAAGGCGGTCGACAGGCATCGCAAGCAATCCGTATGGGCTCATTTCGGAACGCAGATTACCTGTTCGTGAGCGGAACTGCCAGCCTGCGCCTCAAACAGCTAACGGCAGGTTCAAGCGCTGCCATTCGTTCACGCGCGGTTGGCCGACAACATTAGGCTGACAATCGCGGCGATTGCTTGCGACGAAAGCGAATAGTGCCTCCGACCATGCCAAATCCCGCGATCATCATTGTCCACGTTGCCGACTCGGGCACTGCACTTAAAACCCGAAAACGCACGCCCGTATCGCTGTAAGTCAGCGAGGTCGTAAGACCCGTCAATCCGACCACGCTCCAGCTTTCGAACATCGACCCAGCCGTGCGCGAATCATAGGTCAAAAAGTCGAAAATGACATTGGTCGTCCCGTCATATTCACCAAGGTTGATCACAAGATTGCCGCCAAGGTTCGCATTTCCCCCAATGACAATTTGATTGAAAAGGCTGGGCGCGAAGACGTTTATCAGAACTGTGCTTGGGGCACCGAGATTGAGGTTGCCCGAAATATACAAGTTACCCTCAACGGTGCCGCCCGTTACATCGACATTACCGTTCAAGAACCCATTATTGCCGACAAGCCGTCCGGTACCGCTGATTACGGCGCCGTTCGTCGCAGTAAGATCGCCGCCCAGGGTTAATACCCCTGCGGAAAGCGCAAGAGATTCAATGGTGGATGTGTCGCCCGCCTGAATGAAGGGCTGATTTGCCAGTCCACCATTGTTTATAACGGCGGCGTCGCCAGGACCGGGCGCTACGTCTCCACCCCAGTTTGTTCCCGTTTGCCAGTCGGTCGAAGTATCTCCATCCCACGTTGTTGCCGCAGCCGGAACAGTGAAAGCCACAGATGCTAACGCTAAAAAGGAAATCGCGGCGCTACGGGCCTGTTTTACATTAAAGAATGTCATGATGTCGTACTCCCCTCGAAAAAAGTTGTTGCACTTAAGGTAAATTAGCAAGGCAGAATGTAGACTCGTATTGTCCCATTCTGAGATTTGGCGAATTTGCTGAGCATCATCCTGCTCGAAAAGGAGACGCGCGAACGCTGTGGACATTCCGACCACCATTTGATGCGCAACATGCGACATTGTGTTACCCTTGGCAGGCATGATCGAGTCAATTTCGGCATTCCGAGATCGGCGTGAGCTTGTAAGTTTCGGTGTCGCTGTCTGTGTAAACGCCCATCGGTGTTACGACCGAGCCCGGTCCCGCCGCGGTCAGCGTGCCGCCATTTTCGTCGGCCTTAACCGTGTATGTGCCTTTGCCGTAGACTCTGATGCCGGCAATCGCGCCGCTATAGCTGTAGCTGCCGCCGGTTTCACCCGAAGGCGTGAAATTCTGTGTCACACCCGAGCCGGTCAGAACGAACGGCGCGCTGGGGCTGCAGATGTTGCCGCTCCCGCGAAGCTGCCCGTTGGCGCTGCCGCCGACGGCCGAGTAAGCGCGATTGATTGTGTCAACGACAAGGGTTGCCTTGCCGATGCCGCGCTTTGACCGGGCCTCGAAAGCGATGCTGCCTTTCTTGTCCTTGGCGTCGGGCGCGACGTAAGTGAATTTGGCATCGGCGGGCACTTTCGTGCCTGCGGGATCGAGCTTGCCGTCTCCGGTTAGATCGGCCTTGACGCTGCCCTTGGTCGGCATGCCGTCGATCTTGCTGCGCGGCGCTGCGAGGATAGCAAAGCTGGTGCTTGGCTTGACGCCATTGCGCTTGGCCGGGTCGCTGGTCGGATTAAGGGTGATGCATTGTCCCGATTGAAAGGCATCCTTTGCCTTGTATGCGGACATCAACAGCAGCAGCCGCGCCATCTGGACTGCGGCTTGCGCCGTAGACAGATCGTCTTTGGTCGCTTTTGAACTCGCACGATTGACCACGCCAGCATTCGTCCCTGCCGCTAATGTCGAAGATTGTTCGGAATAATCGACAAAACTGCCGTTTCTTCCCTGCTTTCCGCCAAATGTTGCGTTTTCGACCCGAATGTCGGTGGTCATATCAGCGCCGAATTCGGCGTCGTCGTTGACGTACCATGTCGCTTTGCCTGTCACTTTCACGTTGGCACTGGCGGTGCCACCGACCGTGGTCAGCGAGCTATCGGACAGCAGATCGATCGTAATCGCCCCATCGGCTTTGGGGCAGACGTCAAGTGTCATTTTCGTGGTTACCTTGCCCTTCATGCCCATGATTTCGCCAGTGAATGTCGAAGATGAACTCACCTGCTTCTGGTCGAACGTTCCTTGGAAGGAGCCATCGTTTCGGTCGCCTCCATATGTCCCATTGGCAACCTGCCCCGCGCCACTGACCGTCACCAGCGCGTCCGTCGTCACAAGCCCGATGAAGAAGGACGCGCCAAGACCGGTAAAGCCGGGCGCGTCGGACGAGCCTTGGATTTTGATCAGGCGGGGCAAATCCGCCTGCGCGCCGAGCATCTGTTGGCGAAACTGCATCATAAGCGCTCTCAGCGCAGCGTCGCCCTGCGCAGCACCGCCGAGCGCCTCGTCGAGACCACCGGCCGCCATCAGCGAACGGAACATACGGTAGTCATTCTGCGAAACTTCGTTCGCTTTTGCCTCGATCTGCTCGGGTTTCAGGGTTTGTGCCTCGACGATTAGTGATTTCGTCTGAGCAGCCGGTCCATCATCTCTGCTCGAACACGACGAAAGCACGAGCAGCCCGATTGCGGGCAGCGCCACCAATCGAACGAGCGTGGCTCTACTTTTGCGCATCAACATCCTTATCGCGATCTCGGTCCATTATCATGTTGTCGCAAAGCGCCCCGTCAGCAGTCATTTGGTGACGCGCCACCGCCCATGATGCCGCCCAGCGCACCGCCGAGCATACCGCCCAAGCCACCTTTTTTCTTGGGCTTGCACCGCTCCGGCGCGGGTGCGTCACGCCCACCGTCAGCCATGCCCGCCATGTCCATTCCCGACATCAACGTCGTTTCCGCGCGAAAACGGACCTTCGCAGTCCATTCGGGATTCCACGACGCGTTTCCGGGGGGACGCGGCGGGTAGGCAAAATTGGCTTCCGGGCCGAAAGCATTGAGCGTGGTGATCGTCATTTCACCCGCCGCCTTCTTGAACTCTGCGGACATCTGACAACTGGTTTGCGTCGGCGGCATTACCGTCTTTCGCGCGATCAGCGTCGCGACGGTTGCGGGCGGCAACCACCCGCTCATGCCATTGCCGAAGTCGCGGGTGTTGGCGCTCGTCCACCATATGATATCGCCGCCGCGTTCCATACGATCCATGCCGCCGATTGCAGTGGCGGCATAGCCGGTTGCGGTGGACAGCCCCGTCCAGCGCAGCGATACCGATCCGTCGGGCAGCGCCGTCGTCCGCGCGCTCAGCGCGTCCATATAATCCTGCGCCAGCGTGAAGGCGATTTCCGGCCCCAGGTTGCCCGCAATGCGGTGCGCGCCAAGCAGCGACGAGCCGGGCTTGGGCCGATCAAGAGCGGGCCAACTGACAAGCGCACGGCTGTTCGCCGACGTAACGCCACGCATCTCCGGAATTGTCGCAGTGGGCATTCCCGTCGGCATCTGGCCAGCAGCGACTTTGGCGAAGTCGATGATCAACGGCTGGCCCGGCCCTGCCTTTGCGCCGCACCCCCAGAAAAGCAGCACGCGTCCCTTTGGCCGTTCGGCACCACCCGGCAGCTCGGGTTCCTTGCCGACGCCGCCACGGTTGCCGGTCAGCGGCACTGACTTGCCCAGACGTGCGGCGGGCAGAAAGAAATGGTCGGCCCTTGCCTGGCCAGTCACTGTCCGCGTCGAGCCCTGTCTCAACGACACCGAACGCTCAACCCCGTCGCCGCTCCCGCTGCCCATCATCATGCGCATCGCGCCGCCCATGCCGCCGCGCATGCCCGCCCCCAGCCCCGATGTGGTCGCGACGTCCATTTCGTAGCGGAGCACCGGGCCTGTCGGGCTTTGCGCAGTCGAGGGCGCGACCATGATGGCGAGTGCGGCCGTGGATACGGCGATGCGCGGCGCGGAACTCATACGGGTTTCCCTCTGCAAAAGATGCGAGGAACGTAACGGCCGAGGGTATCGATGTCTTGGGCTGAAACTTAGGGTTTTGCGCTAACCAACCGCCATGTTAGCCTGTCATTCCGATGAGCTAGGGGGCGGGTGGTCTTGCAATTCTCGAGCGAAAACATTCCCGCGGCGGTCCGGCGCGACGTGGTCGAAGCGGCGTTCGGCGCCCATGTGCAAGGGAAAGTCGATTTCGCGTGTGATGTTCCGGTCCGCGTCGACATCGGCTTGCGCCCGCTTGGCAGCGTCCACCTTGCCAGGATCGAGGCAACGCCGCTCAATTTCGTGACACCTGCCAACGACGATGGCCTGCTCTATCTTTCGTTCACTTATGCGGGGGGCGGTGTGATCGACGCACGCGGCGACCCGCACCGTGTCCGGTCGGGCGACTTCAACGTCATGCGCCGCAATCGGCGCTGCACGACTGTCGTTGACGAAGTCAGCACGATACTCAGCCTTGCAATGCCGCTTATGCTGGTCGAACCACGACTGGCCAGTCTGGATTGCCTGCATGGTGGCCGCCTGGCTTGCCCCAGCACCGCGCGTCTGCTTGGCGATTACGCCGCTGCTCTCGTGGCGCACGCTGATCTGGACGCCGCCACACAAGAGACGACTGCCGGCCACCTTATCGACCTCATCGTTTTGGCGCTCGGCGCAACGCGAGACGACGCGCACGCGGCGGGCATAGGCGGTGTCCGTGCCGCGAGACGGCGCGCCGTCAAGGCCGATGTGGCCGCACACTCGAGCGAACCGAGCCTTGATGTCGGCTGGATCGCGCGGCGCCACGGCGTCAGCCCCGCGACGATCCGGGCATTGTTCTACCAGGACGGAACGAGCTTTACCGACTATCTCCGCGCTGCCCGCTTGGAGCATGTCCGCACGCTCCTTCTTTCCCCCTTCATGGGGCGCGAAACCGTTGCGAACATCGCGCTAATGGCGGGCTTCAATGATATTGCCTGGTTCAACCAAGCGTTTCGACGCCGCTTCGGCATGACGCCGTCGGAGATGCGGGCAACGGGGCACGCGAAGTTCGAATAATTCACGCGGACCGCCGTCTGGATGCGACGCACTCTCTCGGCATCTGCGGTCTATCTCGGTTCACCCGGGCGTTTAATCGCTGAGGCACCGGGCGTTTCGCGTCACGTTAACTCGCGTCACCCCGTTATATTAGAGCTTTTTCAAAGCCAGGGCTGCTCTTCATGCCCGCCGGCGTTCGCGATTCTGGTCCAGTCAGGCATTGGTGGCCCAATAATAGCGGGCAGCAAAATCTAGTGTTTGTCGCAGGTGCGGTTCGGCTGTAACCAAAGACGAGGCCACAGCGAACAGAACTGGACAGACGTGAGACCGGACGAGCCCGAACTCAAGGCGCTGATGGTTTGCGCGCTTGATGGCAATCAAGATGCGTATCGGCAATTGCTGCGCCGCCTTGTCCCGATCTTGCGGCAATATCTCGGGCGGCGCGTCGCATCGGGACAAGAGGACGTTGAGGACATCATGCAGGAGACCTTGCTCGCGATCGATACCCGGCGGATCACGTATGACCGCGCGCGGCCATTCACGCCGTGGGTGTTTGCGATTGCGCACCACAAATTTGTCGATCTTGTCCGGCGCGGGCGCGCAACGACCATCCTGACGGATGATCTGGTTGGCGACGATGGTTCAGGCGACTCCGTCATGGCAGGCATCGATGTTGGCAATTTGCTTGGCACGCTCCCGCCAAAGCAGGCCGACGCGATCCGTGCGGTAAAACTGGACGGATTGAGCGTTGCCGAAGCCGCCGAACGCCAGAATATCGGTGAATCTGACATCAAGGTTTCAATCCATCGCGGGTTGAAATCGCTTATGCAAAAGATTGGCAGACAGTGACACCCTCAACCGAAAGTCTGATTGACGGGCTTGCCGACCGGCTCGTTCCGCTCCGCGCAAAACAGCTCGAGCGGCGTCTTGTGCTCGCTGTTGCCGCCGGCACGGTTGTTGTTTTGTCACTCGTCATTGGCGTTGTCGGTTTGCGGCCTGATCTGTCCAGCGCCGCGGGCGACAGCGATTTTTGGGCAAAACTTGCCTACACCGGGGTTATCGCGATGGTTGCGCTGGCGGGTGCGCGACATCTTGCGCGCCCCGAAGTGTCGAACACCAATTTAGCCTATTTTGCCGTGCCGGTCGGCGCTCTCGCCTTGCTTGCGATCTTCGAATTGAGTCAAGCATCGCCCGATCAGCGCAATGTTTTGATTTTTGGCATCAGCTGGCGCGAATGTCCGCTCTTGATCATCGCGCTTGCCTTGCCATTACTCGCGATTCTGCTTCGTGTGTTCTCAAGCTTTGCGCCACAGCGCCCACGATTGACAGGCGGCGTTGTCGGCCTTGCGGCGGGCGCAACGACGGCGATGCTTTATTCATTGCACTGCCCGGAAACAGCGATGACGTTCTTGCTGCTGTGGTACACCGCCGGAATGGTAATCGTCGCGGCCATCGGCGCCATCGTCGGCCCGCGCATTTTGCGCTGGTAGCATTTGTAACCAAAACCGCGATCCCATCGTAAGGGAACGTGCCATCACGTTCGCCTGATATCGCCGCGTTGACGGCGACACCCGCGCCAGCATGCTTCCCCCGCGCATCGCGGGCGCTGATGCTCCCGCTGTTCGAAATCGATGCGACGCTGACGATGCGGCAACAGGACGGCCTCGCGGCACTGCTTCCGATTCTTGGCTGCGGCGAGGAAGCTGCAACGCTGGCGTTCGACGGGCTGGCCGCATCGCTCACGGATGATCTCGAGGCACATCTTGCTCTTGCGGCTATCGCCGTGGACGAAGATCGGCACGATCGGCTGATTTTGAGCCTGCGCGCTGCGTTACCGCCGCCACCCGACATGCGCGTCGCGCTGCGGCAGGCGCGGCGCTTTCACATAGACCTCGGGCGCGGCAGCACAGCGTTTCGGCTCGCCAAGATCGCTGCACTTGATTCCGCAGTTTGCATGGTGCTCGGGCGGTTGCTCCATCGCAACGCTGCGCTGGCTTGCGCGCCCCGGATTCATAAAGCGCTTTCGGCAATCTGGCATGACGAATCGCATCATGTATCGGTGTCGCGCCGTTTGGCGCTCGCGCGGGCCGATGCCGCCACGCTGCGTCCGCTTGCCGTTGCGGCGCGTTACGCGCTTGCCGATATACTTTTGCTGGCAGGGCCGGCGTTCGACAGCCTCGAGGTCGATCCGATGGTGCTGGCGCGTGATGTGCGGCGGCTTCCGGCAGGATTGCTGGCATGAGTGCCGGGCCCTGGCGATCCCGCGGACAGCTCGCCGTGCTGGGCAGCGGGCTCGCGCTCCCGGGGCGTGCCCTGCCGACCGACGAGCTTGTCGCGATGCTTGAAGACCGCTTCGCATTTTCCGCCGGACGCGAAGCCCGGGCAATCGGAAAGCGCATGGGCATCGCCACGCGACATATTTCGCGTCCCTTTGCGCAACGCCACGAAAGTGCGTTGGCCGGTTGTTCGAATGCTGATCTCTCAGCCATCGCCGTCAACCGCGCGCTGGCCGATGCGGGTCTTTCGGTCGGCAAGATCGGCTATTTGATTGGTCATACGACCACGCCGGTTCAGCCACTCCCCGGAAACATCGCGTTCGTTGCCGACCTGCTCGGCTATGCCGGACCGCATGTCGAATTGAGACAGGCCTGTACCGGTTTTGCCAATGCCCTGATGATCGCGTTCGGTCTGATCGCGGGTGGTCTCGACGCACCGATTGCCATTGTCGGGTCCGAGACGGGATCATTGTTTTTCGATCCGAAGCGCGCAGGCGAGGACCGCGGCCAATGCGTAAACCTTATCCAGATGGGCGATGCAGCCGCAGCCATCATCGTCGCTCCAGGTGCAGCAGGGTGTAGCATGATTTCGGGGGCATGGTTTGGTGCCACAGGCCTTGGCCGACCGCCCGGTTTGCAGATGCACACGGGCCGACATGAATTCGAGCATGACTACGCACGCATTGCGCAATCCGGCCCCGCCCTATTCGCGGCCGGCATCGCAGCGGCGGCATCACAAGGAATCACTGCCGATAGCGTCGACACCATTGTCCCGCACCAAGTAAGCGGAAGCATCCGGACACAGATCGCCCGCCACCTTGGCGTCAACCGCGAACGGGTTTTCGGTAATGCAGAACGCGTCGGAAACACCGGCTCGGCGGCAATATGGCTCGCGCTTGCCGAACTCCGCGCGGCCGGGCTTGCTAGAGGAACCCGTGTTCTTGCCTTGGGGGCCGAAGCCACCAAATATATGCACGGCGGGTTTCTCTATGAGCACGGCTGACATGGTCGTTTCCGTGACCGGGCTCGGCAAACAATTTGCCCGAAGGACTGCGATCAGCGATTTGTCCTTCGATGCTGTGTCAGGCGAGATTCTGGGACTGGTCGGGGCAAACGGCGGCGGCAAGACGACGACGTTGCAGTTGCTTGCCGGGTTGCTTCGGCCCGATGCAGGCAGCGGCTCGTTTCTGGGCAGGCCACTTTCGGACCCGGCGAACCGCCGCCACCTCGGCTATATGACACAGCATAATGCGCTGTATCCCGACTTGAGTGTCGCCGAGAACCTCATGTTCAGGGCTGCGGTGCATGGTGTCGATAAAGTCCGCTTGAGCGAAGCGATCGAGTGCTACGGGATCGGCGACGTCCTGAAGCAGCGGGTTTCGACATTGTCGGGCGGCTGGGCACGGCGCGCGGAATTTGGCGCAACGGTGCTCCACAAACCCAAGTTGCTTTTACTTGACGAACCGACGGCAGGGCTCGACGTCGTGACCCGCCGCGCGATGTGGCAATGGATGGCGGCGCTTGCGCGCGAAGGCTGCGCGATCATCGTCAGCACACATGACCTTGCCGAAGCCGAGCAATGCACGAACATCCTGCTTTATCATGAAGGCACAGCGCGCGGCCCGATGACGCCCGGGGCAGCGCTTGCCGAGCGGGGCAGCACGACGCTCGAAGACGCGGTTTTCGCCATGGCTGCAGAATGACGCTTTCGGTGATGAAAGCGATTGCGGTCGTCGAAGCCAAGCGCCTGATCCGCGCCCGCATGGCGCTCACGCTCCTGCTGCTAGTGCCGGTGTTCCAGATCATTCTCTTCGGCTACGCTATCAGGCCAGGCGAAGCGACCGTGCGCATCAGTGTCGCCGCGCCAACCGAGCAGGGCGCACGCAACGTCGTTGCCGCCCTGCGCAACCTACCCTCGGTCATTGTCGTCGACCCCGTCGGCGCGGCGGGTGCAGCGGAAGCTGCCGTGCGCAATGGCGATGCAACGATCGGCATCGAAGTGCCGCGTATGCGCAGCATGGCTGATCCAACGGCGCCCGGCGGACCGATCAGGATCATTGTCGATGCGACCGATCCGCTTGTGACGATGGCCGCTGTCACAAGGATTGAAAGCGCGTATCACGCCGAACGCGTCGCGCGCAGCGATATGGCCGATGCAGGCCCCGGGCTGCGCATCGAGCGCCTGTTCAATCCCGATGCGCGGAGCGACTGGACTTATGCCCCCGCGCTTGCCGGCGTTACGGTCATGATCGCAATGGTCATGCTGGGCAGCATCGGCATCGCCCGCGAGCGCGAAGGCGGGTCGTGGGAGACGTTCCGGTCGCTGCCGGCAAGCTCCGCCGAGCTCATTGTCGGAAAACTGACCCCGAACATTTTAATCGGAACCGTACAAGGTTTGCTCGTGCTGATCACGGGTCATGTGCTTTTCGAACTGCCGCTGCCTGCGGCAACCTTCGCATTGGTCTTGCTGCTGCCATTTTTTGCAGCCGGCCATTATCTGATCGGCTTCGTTATTTCGGCGCGCGCGACGACGCAGCTGGCGGCCTTGCAAGGCGCCGTTGCCTTTTACCTACCGGCAATGCTGCTCTCGGGCTTTCTGTATCCGTTCGAAACGCTGCCGCGCTGGGCGCAACTGATCGGCACCATCTTTCCCTTGTCGCATTTCATCAGGGCAGCCCATGACGCTGTGCTGCGCGGGCGAGACTTTCTGACGGTGCTTGGGCATGGCCTGCCGGTGATTGCGTTTCTGGCGGTTGTCGTCCTGCTCGCGCTTTGGGCGTCCCGGAAACAGTCAGCCGGTTTGTAACCAGCGCCGCGATCTCGACGAACAGGGTGCAGTCAAACAACAGCAGGATCAGCCGATGTCACCCCTTCGTTCCGCCGCATTCGCATTCACCGCCGCCATCGCAATCGTCCAGCCCGCTGTCGCAGCCGAATTCAAGCCGTTCGACCGCGCAACATTCGATGCTGCGCAAAAAGCGGGTCGCCCCATCCTTGTCGAGGTGAATGCCTGGTGGTGCCCCGTCTGCGCCTCGCAATCAAAGACAATCAAAGGAACAGTAATCGCGCCAGCTTATGACAAGTTGCTCGTCTTGCGCATCAACTACGACAAGCAGAAAAGCGAATGGCAGGCATTGGGCGTTCAAAAGCAATCGACGCTGATTGCGTTCAAAGGCGGTCGTGAACTGGGCCGCGTGTCCTACATAACCGACAAGGCGAAGATACAGACCCTTCTTGCCACGACCACGCGCTAGGCGATGTCGACTGGTCTGTCTCCCGTCCTTGCGTTCGGTGCCGGCGCGCTGACGATCCTCTCGCCATGCGTGCTACCGCTCGTGCCCATCGTGCTGAGCAGTGCGGCACAGCGCCACCGCTTCGGCCCGCTGGCGCTGGCAACCGGCCTCGTGCTGTCGTTCACGATCGTCGGATTCCTCGTGGCAACGCTCGGCGCGTCGTCGGGCTTCGATGGCGAGAACATCCGTATTTTCGGCGCGGTCATGCTTGTCGCGGCAGGGGTGTTTTTATTGTCCTCAAAAGCACAGGCGCTGGCGACACGGGCAGCGACGCCACTGGCCGATTGGGGCAATGCGCGCCAGAATGACTTCGAACGCTTTGGCCTTGCCGGGCAGGCGGGGATCGGCGTTCTGCTCGGCATTGTGTGGAGCCCGTGTGTCGGCCCGACGCTCGGCGCGGCGACTGTTCTCGCAGCACAAGGCAAGAATCTTGGTGACGTCGCAATGGTCATGCTCGCCTTCGGCATGGGCATCGCCACAATGTTGCTTGTGCTGGCCATGCTCACGCGGTCGGCGCTCGGCCGCTGGCGTGGCCGCATGATGGCAACCGGCAAAACGGGAAAAAGCGTGCTGGGCGGACTACTGGTCGCGGTCGGCATCATGATTTTCACCGGCGTTGACCGCGTCATTGAGGGCGTTCTTGTGACGGCCTCACCTGAGTGGCTGACCGAGCTGACGACGATGATCTAAATGTTCTTCAGACCGCGGGCGGCACGGCGACGCCACAGCGGCGGGCTGTATTCCGTAAGATCGGCGCGCGCCTCGTTCGCTATTTGCAGTCTAATCTGGACGCCTTGGTTGCGGCAGGCGCGAGAATTAACACCGGCGCAGCGACGCCACCTCCGTCGCTAGCGGCACTCCAATGGCTGCCCGTTTGCTTTGACTTTGCGGTTTCGTGGAGACGGGTGGCTACCAAGGTTTATGTAGCGGTGCTGAATATCCATTCATTATCGTGCACTTAGGTGTGGCGCGCGACGCAGTCTGCCGCGAACGGGTCTGCGCGCGGAAATTCCCTGTTCTTGCAAAAAACAGGGATAATTTACCTATCGTGATGCAAGTGCAATGTCGGGATTCGGCTGATTTGGCCGGTTTCGGGGATGGTTTGCTCGAAAATCCTTTGCAAAGAACAGGGAAACTCTTTCGGCGGAACAGGGAATAATCCCCCGCTGAATAGGGAATTCGTCGGTACGCAAATGGGAATACAACCCTTGTCGTTGATGGGCGTGAAACGTTGGTCGACCCAACGCTTGACATGGCTCAGACGCGATTCGCGAAAGGATCAACCGATGGATAAAACGGATATGTATTATCAGTGGTGTAACGAGTATCTGCCTTGGCTCTACCGACATGATAAGGCCGGTGATTACATCTCGCCCAACGACCTGAACCGGATACTGGTTGCCGAACCGCAGGCCTTTGGTGATCCGCTGATGCAGGACTATTTACAGCGGTCGTTGCGTGGCGAGCTACGTCCGAGGCGCGGACGAAAGAAGCTCGGGAGTGCAAGACAATTGAGCTTGCTCCTTGCTCACTACGACATCGAGGAAAGGGCTGAAGAGATCCGACAAGCGCGACGTACCGGGATGACGATACGGAAACGTTCCGATTTTCCCCCACTTGAGCAAGCTGCGAACGAAGTTGCCGAAGACTGGGGTTTCAGGCTTGGCTCGGGCCGGTCGATTTTAAACCAGATTTCCGCGCACAGAAATCCACGTTATATTGTTATGAATGAAAACAGCGCCAGGGTCTGACATTTAGTTGCCTCCTTTTGATGGAGGTGCAGTTGAACGACATGACAGGATTTGCCGCACGGCAGCTGACAGATACGCTGCTTACGGACCTGAAGCCGCAGAAGAACAACCCGAGGACGCATAGCAAAAAGCAGATCGGACAGATCGCTGACAGCATCCGACGCTTCGGCTTTACCAACCCGGTGCTTGTCGACGATGATCATGG
>JAYUQI010000048.1:0-14622 GCA_043756805.1 Sphingomonas sp. | reverse complement strand
GGTGACGGTTGAAAGCATATCGCGATAATTTTTCAGATCGGCTTTGCCGGAGACCGGACCATGGCCCGGAATTATCTTCGTATTCCAGATTGGCACTGGCAACCGGTTCCTTCGTCCGATCCAGTCGTGGAATTACGACCTGTCCTTCGAATGGTATTTCGCCAAAGTCGGGTCCGTGACGGTTTCGGGTTTTCTGAAGGATATCAAAGGCATCGTAAATGGCGGCGCCGTTGTCCGCAAGTTCACCAGCCCGCGCGGCGTGTCGACCGACGTCCTCGTCAATGGTCCTGTCAACAGCGACGGCGGCACATTGAAAGGAGTCGAGGTCTCGTATCAGCAGACCTATGACTTCCTGCCGGGTGTCTTCAGCGGTCTCGGTGCGCAGATGTCTTATACTTATGTCGATGCCAAGGACTTCAAAAATGCGACGCTGGGGGCGGAACAAAGCCCCTTTGCCGGCGGGTTGCCGTTGTCAGGTGTGTCGAAACATACGGTCAACGCAGTCGCCTTTTATGAAAAGGGGCCCTTGTCGGCGCGTGTTGCCTACAATTGGCGGTCCGACTTCCTGCAAACACCGCGCGACGTGATTTTCCCGTTCTCGCCGATATACGGTGAAGCCACAGGCCAGCTCGACGCGTCGATTTTCGTCACTGTGGACAAACGTCTCAAGCTCGGCGTTCAGGGCGTGAACCTGCTCGATGAAGTGACGCGCACCAGTCAGGTGATCGATTTCAAGGGAACCCGGGCAACCCGGTCTGCCTTCCGGAACGATCGCCGCTACACATTCCTCGCGCGGTTCGAATTCTGACGGCTGCACCGGGTTTGCAAGTCGAAAGCGGGCCTCTGTCGAATGACCGGGGCCCGTTTTTGGTTTGACCACCGCGTCAGCCGGCTTGCCTAAGCATCATCCACGGGACATGGAGGCGATCGAGATGAAACCGGTATTTTCATTATTCTGGCTGGCAAGTCTGGTCGCGTGGCCAGTGATGGCCGCGCCGGCGAAGAGTTCGTCTGGTGATGCTTCCGGCTGGGCACTCATGTGGTCGGACGAGTTCGATGGCACCAAACTTGACCGCACCAAATGGGCACCGGAAAAATCATGCTGGGGTGGCGGCAACAATGAGCGTCAATGTTATACGGCGCGCGAGGAAAACATCCGCGTCGCCGACGGCATGCTGCGCCTGATCGCCCGCAAGGAGCGCTATACCGGCCCCGACCGCCCGCCAGAGATCGCCGCGACGCCCAACCCGCGTGTCACGCAGCCCTTTACCTCGGGCAAGATCCGCACGCGCGGCATCGCGAGCTGGCAATATGGCAAGATCGAATTCCGCGCAAAGCCACCCAGGGGGCAGGGCACCTGGCCCGCAGTCTGGATGATGCCGGCGGACGACCATTACGGCGGGTGGCCCTTGTCGGGCGAGATCGACATTCTCGAAGGCGTCAACCTTGGCGCGACCTGTGGTGTCTGCGCTGGCAATGTCGGGGAAAACCGCATGATCAGCGCGCTGCATTTCGGTTACAAAGCGCCCAAAAACGAATTTCTTGATAAGCGGGTCGCGCTGCCCAGCCTTGCTCTGCCGTCGGACGACTTCCACGTCTGGACGCTCGAATGGGGCAAAGGGATCATGCGTTTTTACCTCGACGGTATAAAATATTGGGAAGTCACGGCAGACAAGTGGCGAACCGCCTCCCCAAAAGCCAAATCAAATGCTGCCGCGCCGTTTGACCAGCCATTTTACATCATGGCCAATCTGGCGATTGGTGGTCGTTTGTCCGAAGACAATAATCAGAAGGGCGTTGCCGACGACATCGCTCCTGCACAGTTGATGATCGACTGGATACGGATCTATCAGTGTAAGAACGACCCGGCGACCGGACTTGCCTGCATGCAGCGCGTCGAAGGGGGCATGTAGCGGATGGCGAGACGCAGCCAGGCCGTTACCATAAAGCATGTTGCTGCCGATGCCGGGGTGTCCTTGCAGACCGTCAGTCGCGTCATCAACAATGAGCCGAATGTCCGTCCCGCGATGCAAGAGCGGGTTCAGGATTCGATCAACAAGCTGGGCTATGTCCCGTCGATTGCCGCACAGCGCATGAGCGGTTCACGGTCCTACCTCATTCTTGCGATCAATGACCGCGAGCGCACGATTGCCGACTGGCGGACGCGCCGCGGCACAGACTGGGTTGACCAGATGTTGCTGGGCGGCATGCTGAAATGCGCCGAGCATGGTTACCGGATGATCTTCGAGCTGGTCGATACGCACAACGACCATGTCGAGCGCGAATTGAGCGCGACCATTGCCGCCCTTCAGCCCGACGGCGTCATATTGACACCGCCGCACTCGGAAAACCCATTGGTAACCGGTCTGCTGGCCGAACGGCACATTCCGTTTGCCCGCATCGGCTCAATCGCGCCGGGACCCGGCATATCGATGACGATGGACGATGCGGGATCCGCCCGTCTCGCGACCGAACATCTGATCGGGCTTGGCCACCGCCATATCGGTTTTATTGCGGGGTCGGCGGAGTATAATCTGTCGACGTGGCGGATCGACGGTTGGTGCGAAGCGATGGACGCGGCGGGCCTCGACAGGCAGGGCTTCTGCGTGCGGGGCGATTTTACTTACGAAAGCGGCGTTGCGGCCGCAAATGCCTTGCTTGATCTGGCGACACCACCGACCGCAATCATTGCCAGCAATGACCAGATGGCGCTTGCGGTGCTCGAGACAGTCACCGGGCGCGGGTTGAAGGTGCCGACGGACATCTCGCTGATCAGTTTCGACAACACACCCATCGTGCGCTTTACCACGCCTCAGATAACCGCGATTGACCAGCCTATCGCGGCGACCTTTTCGAAAGCGGTGGAGTTGCTGATCACCAACGGCGCATCTCCCGAACCCCATCAGCCAGTCGTTATCAAAGCCAGCCTGGTGGTCCGTGGCAGCACCGCGCCGCCGGACGTGGCTTGAGAACCGCAGCGCATCAGTCGCGGCGCTTTCTGTATCTTTACGCGCTCGCCGCTTCGGGTGGCGCGATTGCCTATATCCCTTTCCTGACGATTCTCTTGCCGCTTCGGGCAGGCGAACTTGCCGGAAACAACGCCTTGTCGGTGCTGGCGATTGCGGCCTTTGCCGGCGCAATTTCGGCCAGTCTTGCCAATATCGGCTTCGGCTGGAGCAGCGACGTCAGCCGCACCCGACGCGCGTGGATCGCGGCAGGCCTGATCCTGTCGAGTTTGCTGATGCTGGCCATGCCGCTTGCGACCACTGCGACGACGCTGATTGCCATGATTATAGGCTGGCAGATTGGCCTGAACATGATGCTTGCGCCGCTTGCGGCCTGGGCTGGTGACTGCGTCCCGGATTCACAAAAAGGATTGCTCGGCGGCTTGCTGGCGTTCGCCCCGGCGCTGGGGGCCCTGTCGGGCGCGCTGGTGACCTTGCCGGGGATTGCTGCCACCGATGGGCGCCACATGCTGGTGGTTGTGATGGTTTTGCTGCTGGTCGGCCCGGTTCTCGTATTTGGCCGTCCCAAGCCGATGCCCCATTTGATGCAGCAACCAGCTCGCCGCGATCACACTGCCGGCCGGGTTGATGCCGCGAAAAATATGGTCGCCGGCATGTGGTCAGCTCGTTTGCTCGTGCAGATCGCCGAAGCCTCGCTGTTTGCATTTCTGCTGATGTGGTTTCGCAGCATCGACCCGGCTTTGGGTGAAAATATCACCGCCACCATATTCACGGCTGTTTTGGGCGTCGCGGCTTTTGTCGCAATCGGGGTAGGGCGGTGGTCAGATCGCGTTGATCAGCCAATTCTCCCGTTGATCTGGTGCGCAGGATTCGCTGCCGCCGGCTTGGTCATCATGTCGATTGCGCCGGGCTTGACCATCGCCATCGCTGGCTATGTCGTCTTTGGCCTCGCCAGCAGTGTATTTCTCGCACTCCACACCAGCCAGACTCTTCGCGTGCTGCCTCGACCACACACGCGGGGTCGCGATCTCGGGATATTTAACCTGACCAATACGTTGCCGTCGCTGATCATGCCCTGGTTGATATTGGCGCTGGTGCCGACTTACGGCTTCGACGCGTTGTTCCTGTTGCTGGCCGGGCTTGCCAGCCTTGCCTGCGTCCTGCTCGCGACCATCGCCCGGCGCATTTAGACGCCCTCGCTCAACATCAACGCCGCCTATGCCGGTCGTCGTGCATAAAGTCCGAACGCAGCGATAATCGCGTAACAAGCCATCGGCAGCATGAAAGCGATCGCCAGGCTCGACGTGGCATCGGCGATCACGCCGGTGAGCAGTGGGATGACGGCACCCCCGACAATGGCAACATTGATGATTCCCGAGCCATCCGCCGCGCGTGCGTCCAGTTTTTCGCACGCCAGCGTAAAGATCGTCGGAAACATGATAGCATTGGTCAGGCCGACCGCAAGCAGCGTGTAGCCCGACACGGTGCCGCTCGTCTGCGTGGAAATGATGAGAAGGGTAATCGCGCCGGTCGCCACAAACGCAAGCACTTTGCCGGGACTCAGCACACGCAGCACTGCCGATCCGATGAAGCGCCCGATCATGGCACCGCCCCAGTACAATCCGATCAGCTTGCCCGCAGCCTGTTCCTGCAACGCCATGACATGATCCTGCATCAGGTAATTGACGATCAGCGAGCCGATCGACACTTCCGCTCCGACATAAAGAAAGATGCACAACGCACCGAAACCGAAACGTGGACGCTTCAGCAGGTCCAGTCCGGCCAGCCCCTCACTCGCTTCATGCTTTTCGCCCTTCAGCGCGTCGCGGAACAACCAGACCGCACCGGCGACGATGGCGAGCGCAACCGCAATCCCCAGATAGCCGTTAACAATCGCCTGGCTCTCCGCCGTGCGATAGGCGTCAAGCTCGATGCCCGACAGCTGGTCGGCGGTGACCGTTGCCAGGCCGCCGAGAATGAGGATCGAACCGACATAGGGAAATACGGTCGTTCCCAGCGAATTGAACGCTTGGGCAAAGGTCAGCCGGCTATGCGCTGTGGCCGGCTTGCCGAGCAGCGATATCAGTGGGTTGGAAACAACCTGCACAATCACCACGCCGCTCGCCAGCACGAAAAGGGCGAGCAGGAACACGCCATAGGTGGCCGTTTGGCTCGCCGGAATAAACAGCAAGCAGCCTGCCATCATCGTCAGCAGCCCGACGACAGCACCGCGCATGTAGCCGATTTTCTTAACGAGCCGTGCGCCCGGAATGCCGATAACGGCATATGCGGCGAAGAAGCAGAACTGCACCAGCATGGCCTGCGTATAATTGAGCGTGAACAGCTCTTTGAGTTTTGGAATGATCACATCATTCAGGCTGGTGATCCCGCCGAAAATGAAAAACAAACCCATGACAAACAGTTGCAGCTGCGGCGCATCGATATGTGTGCTGTCGGTTTGCGACGACGCTGCGGTGCTTGCCGGTAATGCCATGTCTGCTCTCCCCTTGTTTTAGCGAACCTTGCCGGGGCAAGGGGCGATATCGTTTGCGGCTTCGACATTAACGTTGCGAACCGTCGCAACAAGGCCTTTTGCGGCTTGAATACGTATGGGCGCGCCAACGGCGGTCAGATTCGCGCCGGCCTCGCTGAAGCACCGGAGCGGTATGCGCGTCTGCACGGCGGCACCGGTCGGCAAGCCCCGCATGATGGCTGCGAGATCAATAGATGCTCCGCCCAGGGTCACGGCCACCGGCCCGGTCGGGTGGCGGTCAATCCGCCAATCGAGGCGCAGGACAAAGCCCTCGTCGCGCTGGCGCACAAGGTTGACTGCGGCCCCCTCGATCGACAGGCTCCCGTCGGCATCCCACGAAAACTGCCGGGCATCTTCCTGTGCCGACAGGTCGACGGGCCGCGAACTGATCGCGCCATCGAGGGCAAGGCGCCACGGTGCGGGAACCTTGCCACGGACCATGTAGAAATTCGCCTGATGTTGTGATGACAGGTCGACGCGCGGGTCTTCGTTGACCATGCCGAGCGTCGCCGGTTGCTTGTAATCAAGACCATAGCCGAGCGGGAATAAAGGGGCGACCAGTGGCGACCGGCCATCATTCGGCCAGGCAAAGGGCAGGCGGCCGGTGAAATCTCTTGCTGCCTTGCCGTCGGCACCAGCGACCAGCACGTCAGCGACGCCGCGCCCCTGTGTGCCCGGCAGCCATGCCGCGACAAAGGCATCGGCCTGATTGATCAGGTTTCCGGCAAACATCGGACGACCCGAAAGGAACACGACGACAATACGGATACCCTGAGATTTCAGGCGCGCGATCATGTCGGCGTCGCCCGGCTGCGGCCGGAACGCCAGATCGGGGACGTCGCCTTCAAACTCGGCATAGGGTTTTTCGCCGATGACAATGATGGCAACATCGGGTTTGGCGCTGAATGTCCCCTGCGGTGAAAGCGCCGCTGTCCCGCCATTTGCCACGACCGCATCCGAAATCGCGCGGCCGATTGTCTGGCCATTACGAAAATCTTCGGCTTTCGTATCTGTGCCCTGCCATGTGATTGTCCAGCCACCGGCCTGCATGGCCATATTGTCCGCCCCGGCACCGGCAATAAGGACGCGCGCTCCCTTGCGGATCGGCAATGTGCCTTGGTCGTTTTTCAGCAGCACAAGCGATTTTGAAACAGCTTCACGCGCGAGTGCCAGATGATCTGCCGCACCGACCAGCGACGTATCGCCGCGTATCGTTGGCGCATCGCCCATCAACCCCAGTTTGAATTTCACGCGCAGGATCCGCCGCACGGCATCGTCGATCCGCGCCGCCGGAATCCGCCCGTCACGCGCCGATTTTAATGTGGAGTCATACAGCCCCTTCCAGCTGTCGGGTGCCATGAACAGGTCGAGCCCGGCATTGATTGCGCTGGCGCAATCGGTTGCCGAGCATCCGGCAATCTGGCCATGACCGTTCCAGTCGCCGACAACCAATCCGGTAAAGCCCATGCGGTCTTTCAAAACATCGGTCAGGAGCGACCGGTTGCCGTGGTTCTTGATGCCGTTCCAGCTGGAAAAACTTGCCATGACGGTCAACGCACCGGCATCGATTGCGGCGGGGTAACCGGCGGCGTGCGTCGCCACCAGGTCGGTTTCACTGATCCGCGCATCGCCCTGGTCGCGGCCGTCCACCGTACCGCCATCAGCCAGAAAATGCTTTGCCGTCGCTGCGACCCGATTGGCATCGAGCGGCGCGCCTGCAACCAACCGGCCTTGCAACCCCAGCGTCATGGCGCGGGCATAGCGGGCGATCAGCGCCGGGTCGGATGAATAGCCTTCATAAGTGCGTCCCCAGCGTAAATCCTGGGGAACGGCGAGCGTCGGCGCAAATGTCCATTCGATACCACTGCCGGAAATTTCGGCCGCCGTCGCCGCGCCGATCCGTTCGATAAGGTCAACGTCCCGCGCCGCACCAAGCCCGATGTTGTGCGGAAAGATGGTGGCTTCGGGCAGGTTCGAATGACCATGAACCGCATCGACGCCAAACAGGATCGGGATGTGCGCGCCCGATTTCGATGATACCGCGCGAAATTCGCGGACGAGCTGGCGCCACTTTGCTGCGCTTGACCGCTCGTCGCCATAGGGGCCCGAATTGCCGCCCGCCAAAATCGAACCCAATGGATATTTCTCGAGGTCTTCGGCTTTGATCGCGCTAATGTCCGCCTGAATCAGCTGGCCGACTTTCTGCTCGACCGTCATCCGCGCCAGCACGGCATCGATCGCGGATTCAGTCGTTGGGTCTGAAATCGCTGCGGGGCTTGCCGATACTGGCCAAGCCGCCGGATTTGCGCGGGCATCAAGCGGGACCACAGTGGCAAGGCCGGTCTTTGTTGCTGACGGCGCACAGCCGATCAAAAACAGGGCAAGTGCTACCGACGTTTTCGCAACCTGCATTGATCCCTCACCACATTTTTTTGTGAACGTTCTCATCGATGAGTCGCACGGACGGGGATTGAAATCAAGCGATAACCCCATCCCGCCCACTATGTCCCTGCTATGCCGTTGGTAGTGCTGCCGCAATTGATGTGGCCAGCAGCCGATATTCGGGCGCCCGCGCACTTTCACGGCGCCAGATAAGCGCGATCCGGCGCGCGGCGTCGGGATTGGTGAGGGGATAAACGCTGACGCCGGTGTTGTGGAGAATGCCCGCTCTTATCGCCATTTCGGGAAGCAGCGTCAGTCCCAGCCCCTGATCGACCATCTGCACCAGCGTATGCAATGATGTGCACAGCATCGGCGCAGGGCCCAATGGCCCGCCACGGCCACAGGCGGTCAGCGTGTGGTCGGTCAGGCAATGACCATCCTCAAGCAGCAAAAGCCGCGCTATATCGATGGCATTGGTGGCCACCGGCACGGTTGCGGGTGCATCGGCCGCCGACGTCGCAAGCATCAACCGGTCGGTCGCAATTTCCGCTTCCTCGACATCGCCGCAAGCAAAGGGCAGCGCGAGCAGCACGCAATCGACCTGACCGCGCTGCAACGCTTCGCATGCCATTGGTGACGTCATCTCGCGCACGAACAACGTCAGTTTGGGCCAATCCGCCCGCACCTTCGGCACGATCTGTGCGAGCAGGAACGGCGCAATCGTCGGGATAATCGCAAAGCGCAGCTCGCCGGTCAGCGGATCGGCGGCGGCGCGGGCAATCTCGGTCAGATCCTCTGCCCCGCGCACCAGCCGCCGTGCGCGCTCGACCAGCTGATCACCCACAGCCGTAAACCGTACCGATCGCCGCGTGCGCTCGACCAGCACCACACCCAGCTGCCGCTCGAGATCAGCAATGCCGGACGACAGCGTCGACTGCGTCACAAAACTGGCCTCGGCGGCTTTGCCGAAATGGCCAAGCTCGTGCAGCGCCACGAGGTAACGCAACTGGCGCAGCGACGGCAGGTAATTACTCAGGCGAAATCCCCTGCCATTTCGCTACAGTTTTTGCGCCTGAAACACTCATTGTTCATTTCCGGGGGTAAAATTATTGAAAAATGCCAATAACAGAAATCGCATGATCGGCAGAATTGTTTTTTAGATGGTCAGTGATCGAGATTAGCGATTAGTGCTGACGATTGACGTTGGTCAAGCATGACCGCATTGGCGTGGCCCATGCGCTTCTTTTCCGACAATGCGGCTTCGGTTCATCCTGCGGTTCTCGACGCGTTCGTCGCGGCCAACCATGTCGACACGGCGTATGACGGCGACACGCTAAGCGCCACACTAGACGCGCGCTTTTCGGCACTGTTCGAAACCGATGTCGTCGCGCTGTGGGTCGCCACCGGCACTGCGGCCAATGCCCTTGCGCTGGCGGCAATGTGCCCGCCCTATCGCGGCGTCGTCTGTCATCACGACGCGCATATCCAGAATGACGAAGCCGGCGCGCCCGAATTTTACATGGGTGGCGGCAAGCTGCTGCTTGCCGACGGGCCGGGTGCAAAACTGACGCCCGATACGCTGACCGCGCGGCTCGATGCCATCGCCAATGATGTGCACCGGACACAAGCCGCCGCAATCTCGATCACCAATGCCACCGAATATGGCCGCACCTATCGCGCTGCCGAAGTGGCTGCCATCGGTGCCATCGCCAAAACACGCGGTCTGCGCTTCCATATGGACGGCGCGCGTTTCGCCAATGCGGTCGTCCATAGCGCCGACAGCCCCGCCAACCTGACCTGGCGTGCGGGGGTTGAGGCTTTGAGTTTCGGATTCGTCAAAAACGGTGGTCTGTCCGCCGAAGCGCTGATCCTGTTCGACACCAGCCTTGCCGAAGAAATCCGTATCCGCCGCAAGCGGGCAGGGCACCTGAATTCAAAGGGCCGCTATCTCGCCGCGCAACTCCATGCGCTGCTCGATGACGACCGCTGGCTCGCCAATGCCCGCGCCGCGAACGCCGGGGCGGCAAAGCTCGCGACAGCAGCGGGGTCGCGCTTGCTCCACCCTGTCGAGGCCAACGAAATCTTCCTCGCGATGTCGCCCGCCAACGCCGCGCACCTCCGCCGCTTGGGCTTCGACTTTTATGACTGGGCCGAAAACGAAGTCCGTTTCGTCGTGTCATGGGATCAGCCTTTGGCCGAAATCGACGCGCTGGCTGCGGCACTGGAGTCACTTTGAATCAGTTTTTCAAACCAAACCCGATCACCCTGAGCCTGTCGAAGAGTTATCCTTTTCTTTGTCGAATGGCGCAGAAGAAGGACAAGGCTTCGACAGGCTCAGCCCAAACGGAGGAAGGCAATTGAGCGACGCGCCGATGCTGCGCCCGCGCGTGCTCATTCCGTTCATCGTTGCAACGATCATCTGGGGCACGACATGGATCGTGATCCGCGACCAGCTTGGCCCCGTGCCACCAACATGGTCGATTGTTTATCGCTTTGCGGCGGGCGCGGTGGCAATGTTCATTTATGCCGCGCTGACGAAATCGCCGTTCCGCATCGGGCGGCAGGGGCATGTCTTCGCCGTGATTTTCGGCTTTGCGCAATTCGTGCTCAATTTCAATTTCGTCTATCGCGCCGAAGCCTTCATCACGTCGGGGCTGGTCGCGGTGCTGTTTGCGATGCTGCTCGTGCCCAATGCCTTGCTCGGCCGCGTTTTCCTGAAGCAACCTTTGTCGGGCCGGTTCCTGCTCGGTTCGCTCGTCGCAGTCATCGGCGTCGGCATGTTGATCGCGCAGGAAATCCGCGCTGATACGGCAAGCGCAAGCGCCACGCTGGTGGGCGTTGTTTTCACGTTGCTCGGTGTCCTGTCCGCCTCGGTCGCCAACATCATGCAGGGAACGGCGCGCGGCAAGGCGCTGCCGATGGCGTCGACGCTGGCGTGGGGCATGCTGTGGGGCACGGGGATGAATGCTCTGCTGGCCTTCGCGCTCACCGGCGCGCCCGTGATGGAATGGACGCCCGCCTATATCGGCGGCGTCATCTACCTCGGCGTGTTTGCCAGTGCGGTCGCATTTACCTGTTATTTCAGCGTGATCCGCGACGTCGGTCCCGCCCGCGCTGCCTATTCGAGCGTGCTGACGCCGATCCTTGCGATGATCATTTCGACCGTGGTCGAGGATTATCGCTGGTCGTGGCTCGCCGCTGCCGGGGGTGTCGTGGCGCTCGCCGGGTTGCTGATCGCTCTTAGCGCGCGCAGGCCCGCCCCAAAATCGGGATAAGCAGGCGTCCAGCCCAGCACGCGCTTCGCTTTGCCGTTCGCCACCCGCCGGTTCTCGGCGTAAAAACTGCGCGCCATCGGCGACAGGCTGTCGAGCGACACGAACGGCGGTGCGGGCATCCCCAGCAGTGCCGCCGCCGCCTCGATCACCGCATTCTGGTCGCATGGCGCGTCATCCGCCAGATTATACGCCCCCGGCGGCGCATCGAACCCGGCAATGACGCCCGACACAATATCATCGATATGCACCCGGCTGAACACTTGCCCGGCCAAATCGACGCGGTGCGCTTTGCCCTCTGCGACCCGGTCGAGCGCCGACCGCCCCGGCCCGTAAATCCCCGGCAAGCGAAACACCCGCGCCCCCAGCTTCAGCCAGTCCTGATCGGCGACATTGCGGCTGTCGCGCCGCCCGCGGACGGGGGCGCTTTCGTCGACCCACGCCCCGCCCGCATCGCCGTAAACGCCAGTCGATGACAAATAGCCGAGCCATTTGCCCGAAAGCGCATCGCCATAGGCTTGCAACACCGGATCGCCATCAACGACTGGCGGCACCGACGACAGGATATGGGTTGCCTGCGCGGCGACCAAGCGCACAGTGGCAGCGTCGTTGAAATCGACATTCCCCGCCGATCCCGTCGCATCCACCGTCCAGCCCATCGCTCGCACCGCATCCGCAATGCGGCTCGCCGTATAACCGAGCCCGAAGATCAGCAGCCGCACTGTCTATTTTCCGGTCGCGCCATATCCCTTGTAAAGCGTCCCGAAGAAATCGCCCTTGTTCCAGCGCGGGCGCTCCGCCGCATCGGCCAGATCACGGGCTATGGCGAGATTGAGCGCGACAAACCGCGTTGCCGCCCCCCATTTGAACGGCAGGTTCATGTCATCCGAAGGCTGGTGATAATGCGTCTTTTGAAACGCCGCCCCCACAACGGCGCCGTCGCCGCCCGGCCCGGTCACAAGGAAAACCGACGGAATCCCCTGCTGGACAAAGCGGTAATGATCGGACCGTGTGAAGATGCCCTGCTCGGGCTGCGGATCGGGGACCAGCGATATCCCCATCGTCGCGCCCGCGCGCGCTACGGCCGGGCCAATCGACGACCGCTCGGCCCCGAACGCCACGACATCCTTGAAGTCATAGGTCACGATCGGCATGTCGAGATTGACGTTGCCGACCAGATTGCCCTTGGGCAGCGTCGGGTTCTGCGCAAAATAATCCGCACCGACGAGGCCCTTTTCCTCTGCCGTCACCGCAAGAAACAGGATCGACCGCTTCGGCTGCGCTTTCAGATGCTTGAAGCCATGCGCGACTTCGATCATCGACGCGATCCCCATCGCATTGTCCATCGCGCCGTTGCAGATCGCGTCACCTTTCACTTCGGGACAGATGCCGGTGTGGTCGAGGTGCGCGGACAGGACGACAACCTGATCTTTCAGAACGGGGTCAGAACCCTCCAGCAAACCCGCGACATTGCTGCTCATCACGCGGTTGATTTCGGTCTTGATCGCGACGCGCGCCGTTATCGGCAGCGCCATGCGCTTCGGGTTTCCAGCTTTCCCCTCCGACGCGGCAAAGACAGCATCGGCCCCACCCGGCAGTCCCGCAAACAGCTTGGCCGCACCCGCCAGACTGAGCGACGCCAGCCCCGGCGCGCTGCCGCCCGGAAAATCGGGCGTGCCGCCATTATGCGCCCAGGTTGCGCCCAGATAGCGCCAGTTGCGGGCGCGGCGCGCGAACGGCGATACTTTCTCGCGCGTCGGCGTATCGACGCTGATGATGCCTATTGCTCCGCGCGCGGCGGCAAGTTCGCGCTTGCTGACACCATTGCCATAATGCGCGCGCTCCTCGGTCGGCAGCGACGGCGGCGCGCCGGCCAGCATCACGACGATTTTGCCTTTCACATTCAGCCCGGCATAATCATCGCGCTTGAACTGTGGTGCGACCACGCCAAAGCCCACGAATACGAGCGGCGCATCCTTGGTCAGTTCGGGAGCCAGCGGACTCGCGCCCGGCAGATAATCGACGCCGAATTCAAGCGCGGTTTCGGCCGCACCGCGGACCAGCATGACGCTGCCCTTGTCTGCGGCGCGAAATGTCACCAGCGGCACCGGCTGGATATAGCTGTCTTTTGCGCCCGCCGGTTTCAGTCCCATCGTTTCGAACTGCGCGGCAACATAACGCGCGGCAATGTCATATTCGGGCGTCCCCGCTTCGCGTCCTTTCATCTCGTCACTGGCAAGAAATCCGACATGGCCGCGCATGGCCGCTTCTTCGGGCTGCCAGCTTTCGGCGGCGACCGGCGCGGATAGTGTGACAAGTGCAAAAATGGCAGATCGGAACATTTAGAACCCCTGTTGAAGCTGTTTCGGTGATCTATCGGCTTCGATTGCCGCGCACAATGCGTTGCTTGGGCGCTTGTCCCGCGCAACCATTCGCCGCATGATTGGTTAATGTGAAAACAGGAGGCCGCAATGGCATCGATCCGACTGATTTCTCTGATGGCATTGGCAGCGGCAACGCTTGGCGCATGCGGCGACGATGGCGGCGGGTCGCCCACGCCAACGCCTACACCGCCGCCCGCAAACCGCCCACCGGTTTTCACATCGGCAACGACCGCCAGCGTTCCCGAAAACACGAACACCGTGGCCTATCTTGCGACCGCCACCGATGCCGACAACAACAGCCTCACCTACAGCATTTCGGGTGGCGCGGACCGGGCGGAGTTCCAGCTTAGCGCTTCGGGGGCTTTGTCTTTCAAAGCATTGAAGAGTTTCGCAGCACCCACCGATGCGGATCGAAACAACGTCTATCTCGTCCAATTAACGGTTTCGGATGGCACGGCGAACGTAACACTCGATCTCGCGGTAACGGTGACCAGCGCCGGTAGTGGATCATTCACGGTCCGCCGCATTACGGGCGCGTTTCGTGACCCGCTGTATTTGACAGCGCTTCCCGACAATTCGGGCCGCGTTTTGGTCGTTGAACAAGCGGGCTTTGTCGGGATTCTGACGCCGTCGACCGGTGCCATTGCATCCACGCCGTTTCTCGACATTTCGACGACGATTTCAACCGGGGGTGAACGCGGGCTGCTCGGCCTTGCGCTGGCCCCGGACTACATCACAAGCGGCACTGTCTATGCCTATGTCACCAATCCGTCGGGCACGATCGAAGTCCGCAAATATCAGGCCGCAGCGGGAACACGCGACCGGATCGACGCGACGACCAGCGACGTCATTATCAGCATCCCGCATCCCGGCTTCAGCAACCATAACGGCGGCTGGCTCGATTTCGGCCCCGATGGCAATCTCTATCTCGGTGTGGGCGATGGCGGCGGGGCCGGCGATCCAAACGGGAACGCGCAAAACGCCAATGCGCTGCTCGGCAAGATCCTGCGCATTGATCCCTCGCGCGACAGCTATCCTGCCGATGCCCAGCGCGATTATGCCATCCCCGCAACCAATCCCTATGC
>JAYUQI010000047.1:0-14676 GCA_043756805.1 Sphingomonas sp. | reverse complement strand
GTGTCAAAGCCGGGCCGCCGCGTCTATTCGGGCAGCAAGGAATTGCCCCGGGTGCGCAATGGCCTTGGCATCACCATCGTCTCGACACCGCGCGGCGTGCTTTCGGATGCCGAAGCACGCGAAGCCAATGTTGGCGGCGAAGTCCTCGCGGAGGTGTTCTGATGAGCCGCATCGGTAAAAAACCAGTTGCACTTCCATCGGGCGTAACAGCGTCGATGGATAACGGGATTATCTCGATGAAGGGGCCGAAAGGTACTCTGACTCTGATGATGCGCGACGAGATCACTTATTCGCTCGTAGACGGTGCGGTGTCGGTCAAGCCTGCGAATGCAACGAAAGCAGCACGGGCATTCTGGGGCATGCAGCGGACACTGGTGCAGAACCTCGTCACGGGCGTGACCGATGGTTTCACCAAGACACTGGAAATCACCGGCGTTGGCTATCGCGCCAATGCGCAGGGGCCTAAGCTGAAGTTGCAGCTTGGTTATTCGCATGACGTTGACATCGATGTGCCGTCGGATCTGGACGTGAAAACGCCTGATCAGACGACGATCCACATTACGGGTATCGACAAGCAGAAGGTGGGTCAGCTGGCCGCCGAAATCCGTCGCTGGCGCAAGCCGGAGCCTTACAAGGGCAAGGGCATCAAATATCGCGGCGAGTATATCTTCCGCAAAGAGGGTAAGAAGAAGTAATGGCAAAGCTGTCACTTTTCGAAAAGCGGCGCCAGCGCGTCCGCACGAAATTGCGGGTCAAGGGCACGCTGCGCCCCCGTTTGTCGATCCATCGTTCGGGTCGCCATATCTATGCGCAGATCATCGACGACACGGCGGGCAAGACGCTTGCGATGGCGTCGAGCCTCGACAAGGATGTGCGCGACAAGATCGGTGCAACAGTCGATGCGGCGACATCGGTCGGCAAAGCGGTCGCCGAGCGCGCCAAGAAGGCGGGCGTTACCCAGGTTGTTTTCGATCGTGGCGGGTTTCTGTTCCACGGTCGCGTCAAGGCGCTCGCCGATGGTGCGCGCGAAGGCGGATTGGAGTTCTAAATGGCTGATGAAATCGAAGTAACCGGCGCTCCGGCAGCCGACTCGCCCCCCGCAGATGCACCCCGTGGACGTGGTCCGCGCGGTGGCGGTGGTGGTCGTGGTGGCCCCGGCGGCGGCAACAACCGTGGTGGTCGTGACAACAACAATCGTGCCCGGCGCGATGGTGGTGGCGCGAGCGACGGTGGTGAAGAGCTGATCGAAAAGCTCGTCCATATCAATCGCGTGTCGAAAACGGTAAAGGGCGGTAAGCGCTTCGGGTTCGCCGCACTCGTCGTGGTCGGCGATGGCAAGGGTCGGGCTGGTTTCGGCCATGGCAAGGCGCGCGAAGTGCCTGAAGCCATTTCGAAAGCCACGGCAGCGGCCAAGAAAAAGATGATCCGCGTGCCACTGCGCGACGGTCGCACGCTGCATCATGATGGCAATGGCCATTTCGGTGCGGGCCGCGTGACGCTGCGTTCGGCACCACAGGGAACGGGCATCATTGCCGGTGGCCCGATGCGCGCCATCTTTGAATCGCTTGGTGTCGCAGACGTCGTCACCAAGTCGGTCGGCACGTCGAACCCCTACAATATGATCCGCGCAACCTTTGAAGCGCTTGGCGAACAGACATCACCCAAGTCGGTGGCGCAGCGTCGCGGCAAGAAGATTGCTGATCTGATGGGCGGTTCGAAGACAGCCGATGCTGACGCTGCGATGATTACGGAGTAATCGGCATGGCAAAAATCACCATCAAGCAGACGGGCTCACCGATCCGCCGCACCAAGGACCAGCGAGCAACGCTTACGGGTCTTGGCCTCAATAAGATGCACAAGGTTTCGGAGCTGGAAGACAGCCCCGAAGTCCAGGGCATGATCCGCAAAGTGCGGCATATGGTTGAAGTGCAGGGCTAAGCCCGGAACAACAGCGCGACAAAAGCGAAAGCGAGTGCAATGAAACTGAACGAAATCAAGGACAATGACGGCGCCCGTAAAGGCCGTATGCGTGTGGGTCGCGGTATCGGCTCGGGCAAAGGCAAGACTTCGGGCCGTGGCCAGAAGGGACAGACGTCACGTTCCGGCGTGTCGATCGCGGGCTTCGAAGGCGGCCAGATGCCGCTTCACATGCGGCTGCCAAAGCGCGGCTTCAACAATATCTTCGCACGCGATTGCGCCGAAATCAATCTGGGCATGATCCAGAAGCTCGTCGATGCCAAGAAGCTCGATGCCAAGGCCGTGATCGATCACGCCGCGCTGAAAGCTGCGGGCGTGGCGCGCGGCGGCAAGGACGGCGTCCGTCTGCTCGGCAAGGGTGAGTTTACCGCTAAGCTCAAGTTTCTCGTTTCGGGTGTGTCAAAGGGTGCACGCGACGCGGTCGAAAAAGCAGGCGGTTCGGTTGAAGTCATCGAAATCGTTGCGGCTGCCGATAAGGCGAAGGCCAAGAAGAACACTGTCAAGATCCGCAAAGATCTTCTCTAGGGCGCGGGGCGGGTTAGACATCCGCTGCCGCCACCCTATATGAAGCACTGCTCCACGGGGACGAACGACTGACATGGCGAGTGCTGCCGACAATCTTGCAAGCAATATAAACCTGTCCAAATTCGGGCAGGCGACCGAACTCAAGAAGCGCCTGTGGTTTACGATCGGGGCGCTCATTGTGTTCCGGTTCCTCAGCCATGTGCCGCTGCCGGGTGTCGATCCGCGTGCGCTCGCGTCGCTTTACGATACGACGCGCGGTGGTGTGCTCGATTTCTTCAATACATTTTCGGGTGGTTCGCTCGAGCGAATGAGCCTGATCGCGCTCGGCGTGATGCCCTATATTACGGCATCAATCGTCATCCAGCTCGGCACGTCGCTGTCGCCCAAGCTGATGGCGATCAAGAAGGAAGGCGAGAGCGGTCGAAAACGCCTCAACCAGTATACGCGCTATGGCACTGTCTTTCTGACGGCAGTGCAGGGGTATTTTATCGCTGTCGGCCTTGAAAATTGGGGCGCATCTTCGGGTATTTCGGCCGTGGTCGAACCCGGCATGATCTTCCGCGTCGCCTGCGTCATCTCGCTCATCGGCGGCACGATGTTTCTCATGTGGCTCGGCGAACAGATCACGAGCCGTGGCGTCGGCAACGGCGTTTCGCTGATTATCATGGCGGGCATCGTGTCGCAGCTGCCCAAAGCGCTGGTCAACCTGTTCGAAGGCGGCCGCACGGGCAGCATGTCGCCGATCACGATCCTGCTGATTGTCGCGCTGGCGTTCGCACTTGTCCTGTTCATCTGCTTCATGGAGCGTGCGCAGCGCCGCGTGCTCATTCAATATCCCAAGCGCCAGACGGCGCGCGGCATGACGCAGGGTGACAAGAGCTTCCTGCCGCTCAAGATCAATACGGCAAACGTCATCCCGCCGATTTTTGCTTCCTCGCTGCTGCTCATGCCGCTGACGATCGTCCAGTTCGCCGGGACGCAGGTTGCCGGGGAAAGCGCCTGGGGTGATTTCGTGCTGATGATCACGACGTCGCTTCAGCATGGTTCGCCGCTGTATATGACGCTCTATGGCCTCGGCATTATCTTCTTTGCGTTTTTCTACACGGCGGTTGTGTTCAATCCCGAAGAAACAGCGGAAAACCTGAAGCGGCATGGCGGCTTCATTCCGGGCATTCGTCCGGGCAAGAATACCGAGACCTATCTGGACTATGTGCTGACGCGTATTACGGTGGTCGGCGCGGCCTATCTCACGCTGATCTGCCTTATCCCTGAATTCATGACCGCGCGGATGGGCCTGTCGTTGGCGCTCGGCGGGACGAGTTTGCTGATCGTCGTCAACGTGACGATGGACACGGTGACGCAAATCCAGAGCCATCTGCTCGCGCATCAATATGGCGACTTGATCAAGAAAGCGAAGCTCAAAGGAGCTCGCAACCGTTAAAATAGGGGAAGCGGTTCGTGAACATCATCCTGTTGGGCCCGCCGGGCGCTGGCAAAGGCACACAGGCCCAGCGCCTTGTCGAAGAACGCGGCATGGTCCAGCTCTCGACGGGTGACATGCTCCGCGCATCGGTCAAATCGGGGACGCCGGTCGGCTTGCAAGCCAAAGCGGTCATGGAAGCAGGTGCGCTGGTTTCGGATGAGATCGTCTCGGGCCTGATCGGTGAAAAGCTCGACAGTATGACAGCCGACCAAGGTGCGATCTTTGACGGTTATCCGCGCACTGAAACGCAGGCAGTGTCGCTCGACGAAATCCTGAAAGCGCGCGGGCGCACGCTTGACCATGTCATCGAACTCGACGTTGACGAGGATGCTTTGGTGGACCGGATCACGGGCCGCTATAGCTGTGCAAAATGCGGCGCAAATTATCATGACCGCTATATGCTGCCTGCCGTTGCCGGTGTCTGTGACATATGCGGCTCGACCGAATTCAAGCGCCGCCCCGACGACAATGCCGAAACCGTGCGCACGCGGATGGCCGAATATCGCGGCAAGACGGCACCGATCATGCCAATTTATGAGGCCCGTGGATTGCTCAAGCGCGTCGATGGCATGGCGGACATTGCGCATGTCTCGGCAGCGATCGAGGATATTCTCGACGGGTGACAACCGGAACCATCATTGTTATCTTCTCACCATGAATGCGCCCGCAAATATTCAGTCTCCCTCGCGCCCCATCCGTGCGCGCCTGACGCTCGGCGATTATTATCAGATGAGCGAGATGGGGTTGCTGGATCGCTTTGCACGGACCGAGTTGATCGATGGGGAGATCATCGTTTTGAATGCACATTATATCGGTCATGGACGCATTCATAACGCAATGTATCTTGCACTTATCGGGGCGATAAAAGAGTCAAAAGCGGCGTTGGAAGTTCTGTTCGAAACGACAGCCGAATTGAGTTCACATGATGGCCCACTACCGGACATCACGATTTTTGACAGTTCGAAAATTACGGATACCCAGCGGGGCATCCCGCGTGACGCCGTTCGTCTGATTGTCGAAGTTGCAAACTCCTCGGCACGTCGGGATTTGGGTGCAAAGCGCAAGCTCTACGCATCACGGAGCATACCCGAATATTGGGTCGCTGTCTTGAAAACGGCGACCATCGAACGCTTCGCCGATCCCGTCGACGGCGATTATAAAAGACATGACAGCTTCGCGTTCGCTGATGCTGTCGATAGCGTCACATTACCCGGCGTCGGCATTCCCGCAGGAACATTGTCCGCTTAGCCCGCGACTCGCTTGACAGCATCGCTGCTGCTCCGTATCGCGGGACTATTCCGAACTAACGGCATCCGGCGAGCGATTTTACGCGCGCTGGTTTTTCGGCGTTTCGGGGTAACTTAATGCTGCCCTCTCGGGCAGGGACGCGAAGAGATGGGGTGTCTTGCCGGATACCCTGTGGAGCTGGAGAAAAGTTTAATGGCACGTATTGCGGGGGTAAACATCCCCACCAACAAGCGCGTTCATATTGCGCTGACCTATATCCATGGCATCGGGAACACCAAGGCCAAGGAAATCACCACCAAGCTGGGCATCGATGCGCAGCGCCGCGTGCAGGACCTGAGCGATCAGGAAGTACTGCAGATCCGCGAAACGATTGACGCCGATCATACGGTGGAAGGCGATCTTCGCCGCAACACCGCGATGAACATCAAGCGTCTGATGGACCTCGCCTGCTATCGTGGCCTCCGCCATCGTAAAGGGCTTCCCGTTCGCGGCCAGCGCACGCACACCAATGCGCGCACTCGCAAGGGCAAGGCCAAGCCGATCGCCGGCAAAAAGAAGTAAGCTGAGGCTTTTAGCTTCGCTCTTAATAGGACAGCAGAACAATGGCACGCGAACCCCAGCGCATTAAGAAGCGTGAACGCAAAAATATCACTAATGGCGTCGCGCATGTGAACGCCAGTTTCAACAACACCATGATCACGATCACTGATGCCCAGGGCAACACGATCAGCTGGTCATCCGCCGGCATGATGGGCTTTAAGGGGTCGCGCAAATCGACACCATATGCCGCTCAGGTCTGCGCCGAAGACGCAGGCAAAAAGGCCGCTGAACATGGTGTCCGCACGCTTGAAGTCGAAGTGAAGGGTCCGGGTTCGGGCCGTGAATCGGCATTGCGTGCGCTCCAGGCTGTTGGGTTCAACATCACGTCGATCCGTGACGTGACGTCGATCCCGCACAATGGCGTCCGTCCGTCGAAACGTCGCCGCGTCTAACCAGACCGCAGCCGTTTCGAATTTGAAGAATACCCGGCCCAACCGCTGACGAGCGGCGGCCCAACCCCAAGGGGAACATCGTGGCAGTCAATTCCAAGAACTGGCAGGAACTCAAGAAGCCTACCGCCCTCGAAAAGAAGGCGGGCGGTGATACCAAGCGCAAGGCGACATTCATCGCCGAACCATTGGAGCGTGGCTTTGGCCTGACGCTCGGCAATGCGCTGCGTCGCGTGCTGCTCTCCTCGCTTCAGGGCGCGGCGGTCACGTCGATCAAGATCGAAAACGTCCTTCATGAATTCTCTTCGCTGGCGGGTGTCCGTGAAGACGTGACCGACATCGTCCTGAACGTGAAGCAGATCGCGCTGCGCATGCAGGGTGAGGGGCCAAAGCGCCTTCAGCTGTCGGCGACCGGCCCTGCCGAAGTTACCGCCGGCATGATCGCAGTTTCGGGTGACATCGAAGTGATGAACCCTGAGCTGGTTATCTGCCACCTCGATGAAGGCGCGACGTTTAACATGGAACTGACCGCGGACGTCGGCAAAGGTTATGTCGCCAGTGCGGCAAACCGTCCGGCCGATGCGCCGATTGGTCTCGTGCCCGTTGATGCGCTCTATTCGCCTGTTCGTCAGGTTGCCTACAAGGTTGAAAACACCCGCGTTGGGCAGGAGCTTGATTATGACAAGCTGTCGCTGAGCATCGAAACCGATGGGACGGTGACCCCCGAAGACGCCATCGCTTATGCGGCGCGCATTCTTCAGGATCAGCTCAGCCTGTTCGTCAGCTTCGACGATTCGATGGTCGCGCAGTCGCCGATGGTCGGCATGGCTGCGCCGTCGTCGCATGGCCACGAAGTCGAAAGCGATGCGAACCAGCTCAACCGTTACCTGCTCAAGAAGGTCGACGAGTTGGAACTGTCGGTGCGCAGCGCAAACTGCCTCAAGAACGACAATATCATCTATATCGGCGATCTGGTCGGCAAGAGCGAAGCCGAAATGCTCCGCACCCCGAACTTTGGCCGTAAGTCTTTGAATGAAATCAAGGAAGTGCTGTCAAGCATGGGGCTTCGCCTCGGTATGGACATCCCCGGATGGCCGCCCGAGAACATCGAAGACATGGCCAAGAAGCTCGAAGCAGAGCTGATGGGGTAAAGTCTATCCGTTTGGGCTGAGCTTGTCGAAGCCTTGTCCTTCTCCTGCCGGGCTGCAGAAGTAAATGCAGCCCTTCGACAGGCTCAGGAAAAACGGTTTTGGTTTGAACTAGGGTTTAGGGGTTTGGGCGGTGCCCTTTTTCACCGCCTGGCCCGGCGTGCCTGATACGGCGCCGGGACGAACGAAGGAAGATTATCATGCGTCATCGTAATGCCGGGCGTAAGCTCCAGCGGACTTCATCACACCGCGCCGCGCTGTTCCGCAATATGGCCGCTGCGCTGATCAAGCATGAGCAGATCACGACGACGCTGGCCAAGGCGAAGGAACTGCGTCCCTATACCGAAAAGCTGATCACGCTAGCGAAGAAGGGTGGCTTGTCCAACCGTCGCCTCGCCCACGCCCGTCTTCTCGACGATACGCAGTTGATCAAATTGTTCGACACGCTGGCCCCGCGCTATGCGGATCGCGCCGGTGGCTACTGCCGCGTCGTCAAGGCCGGCATCCGCCTGTCGGACGCCGCACCAATGGCGATCATCGAATTCATCGACCGCGATGTCGATGCCAAGGGCAAGGACTCAGGCCCGGTCATGGGCGACGATGACATGGACGAAGCGGCCTGATGATGGAGCTCCGGTTTCTGCCGGGGCTTTTCATGGCGGCATGTTTGTTGCCTGCCGCGCTGAATGCGGAGGCACCGTTGGACTATCCGAATACTGCGACGGTTGATGTCATCGATACGCCTTTTGGCGAGCCTGTGGCCGATCCCTATCGCTGGCTCGAGGCTGATGTCCGCAGCGATGCGAAGGTCCGCGACTGGGTGACCTCGCAGAATGCTGTCAGTGGCAATTATCTGGCGAAACTGCCGGGGCGCGATATTTTTGAAAAACGGCTGCGCGAATTATTCGCGTTTGAGCGGATGGGCGTCCCGCAAAAGGCAGGCTCGCGCTATTTCTATTCGCGCAATAGCGGCCTCCAGAACCAGTCAACATTATGGGTTATGACGCGCGACGGTAGCGAACCGACGCGGATGCTGCTCGATCCCAATGACTGGGCAAAAGATGGCGCGACGGCACTCGCCGAATGGCTGCCGTCGGATGACGGGCGCTATCTGGCCTATGCGGTGCAGGACGGCGGGACCGATTGGCGCACCATAAAGCTGCTTGATGTCGCGACCGGCAAGCTGCTTGACGACGACGTCCGCTGGGTCAAATTCTCGCGCATTGCCTGGAAGCGTGACGGCAGCGGTTTTTTCTACTCGCGTTTTCCCGAGCCGATCGCAGGGGCAGCTTTCCAGTCGCTCAATCTGAACCAGAGCATCTGGCTTCACGCGGTCGGCACCCCGCAATCGGCAGACGTTCAGATTTACGCGACGCCCGCGACGCCCAAGCTGAACCACAGCGCCGAGGTTAGCGATGATGGCCGCTGGCTGGTGATTGCATCATCATCGGGGACTGATCCGCGCAACGCGGTCACGCTTGTTGCGCTCGACAAGGCGGGCGCCAAACCCCGCGCGCTGATCCCCGGCATCGACAATGACTGGGCGCTCGTTGGTGCCATCGGCAACCGGCTGTGGTTCCGCACCGACAAGGACGCGCCGAAGGGCCGGATTGTCCGTATCGACGTGGGACGCGGTAAAACCAAGCCGATCGAGATCGTCCGCGAGGACAAAGACACGCTGGTCGGCGCGTCGATGGTCGGCACGCACCTGATCATTGCCTATCTCGGCGATGCCAAATCGCAGGCTGAGCGCTTTACGCTGGAGGGCAAACCGGTCGGCAAGATCGACCTGCCCGGTATCGGCACGGCAGCAGGATTTGGTGGCCGTTATGGCGAGAGCGAGACATTCTTCAGTTTCTCGAGCTTTGCGACGCCCCCGACAATCTACAGCTTCAACACCGAAACCAACCGCAGCGAGCCGTTTTTCACGCCCAAGGTGGCGTTCGATCCTGACGCTTACGAGACCGATCAGGTATTTTACCCATCGAAGGATGGGACGCCGATCCCGATGTTTATCGTCAAGCGCAAAGACGTGCCGACGGGGCCGGCGCCGACATTGCTTTATGGCTATGGCGGGTTCAACGTATCGCTGACGCCGGGATTTTCGGCGACGCGGATTGCGTGGCTTGAACAAGGCGGTGTGCTTGCGGTCGCAAACCTGCGTGGTGGCGGTGAATATGGGGCAAATTGGCATGATGCCGGACGCCTCGCGCGCAAGCAGAATGTCTTCGATGATTTTATTGCGGCCGGTGAATATCTGATCGCGCAGGGGATCACGTCGAAAGCAAAGCTGGCGATCCAGGGCGGATCGAACGGCGGCTTGCTGGTCGGTGCGGTGGTCAACCAGCGGCCCGACCTGTTCGCGGCGGCGCTTCCGGCGGTTGGCGTTATGGACATGCTGCGCTTCGACCAGTTCACGGCGGGGCGTTACTGGGTAGATGATTATGGCAGCCCTGCGGTCGAGGCCGACTGGCGGTTGCTCCGCGCCTATTCGCGTTATCATAACATCAAGCCGGGGGCGGACTATCCGGCGGTGCTCGTGACAACCGCCGATACTGATGACCGCGTCGTGCCGGGACATAGCTTCAAATATACAGCCGCGCTTCAGGCGGCCAAAGCGGGCAGCAAGCCGCACATCATCCGCATCGAAACCCGCGCAGGGCATGGCGCGGGCAAGCCGACCGACAAGATCATCGAGAGCGCGGCCGACGAATGGGCATTCGTCGCGCGCTGGACGGGGATGACGGTCCGCTAGAGTGTGTCGCCATCCGGCTGCGGGTGGCGCCATGGTGTCGGATTTCTTTACGAAGGTTACAAAGGTGACACTATGGCGGCCACCCGAAATGGGCGGAAGCGGGGATTAACGGTCGACGGATAGAAAGAGCCAGATCGGAACGTAGCAAGAGCATTTTGTGTAGGACAGGGCTTTTTTTTGATCGTCGATGCCGCACCGCCCAAGCGCAGCCTGGTGCGATCACGCTCTATACTGGCGGCGGCACCAGACCGATGAGGCGCAGCACGGTTGCCTGAATGAGCATGACGCCGAGCCAATGCACGCTGTCTGCCAGCGCCGCGCGGTTCGGCAGCGCCCGGAAACGGTAACTGGTCATGATCACGGGGACGACAAAGCCGATCCAGATCACGAACGCGCTACCCAGCGTCATCGTCCAGATGCTCCCTTTGGGGGGCGCAAGGATCAGCGCACCGGCAAGGATCGCGGCGAGCCAGAATTCAGCGATAAAAGCGGTGATGGCGACCGCAGGCGAAAAGCGGCCGCGCCGGGCGAAGGCCGAATAGGCGATACCGAAGATAAGCCCGGCGAGCGTGGCAGCGAGGATCGGGACGACGTTGAGCAGGATGTAGATCATCGGTTTCTGGCTGCCGCAAATGCAGCGGAAACGCCAGTCCGAAATACAACCGTTACGCTTGCTTTCATTTCGCTGTCAGATCAATTCAGACTGGCGACAACGGCGCACGCCTAATCGCATCATACGGGCCACGAATCAGCTGGCCCGAAGCGAAGGATTTGGGGACATGAAGATGGTGCGTTCAGTCACGGCGTTGGTTGCAACGGCGATGCTCGCGACGTCGGTTACGCCTGCGATGGCGCAGGGTGTTTACGGAGGCTATGGCTATGGTGACCGCTATGGCCGCCATCACAATCGCGGCGTCAGCGCAGGCGATGTGATTGCCGGTGTCGCCATCATCGGCGTGCTTGCCGCTATCGCTGGGGCCGCGTCGAAATCGAGCAACCGCAATCGCGGCTACAACGGCAACATCAATTCGGAAGACCAGGCAGCGGATGCCTGCGCCAGCCGCGTCGAGCAACGCTATGGCAACAGCGCGCGGGTGCGCGGCATCGATGATGTCCAGCGCACGCGCGATGGATATGAGGTGCGCGGCACCGTGGAAACCAGTGACCGCGATGATCGTGGTACACAGCGGTTCACCTGCTCGATCCGTTACGGACAAGTCGAAGATGTGCGGATCGACAGCGGTTATGCCTATCAAGGCTATTGAACGGTGACAGGCGGACATGGCCTCGCTAGTCGGGGCCATGTCTGATTTCACGATACGGCGGCTCGGCCCCGATGACAGCGCCGCTTTTTTTGCACTTCGATGTCGCTGTGTGAACGATGCCGCGCTCCAGTTTCGCAGTGCCCCTGAAGATGTCGCGCGCGAAGGGCTGGCGCATTGGCAGGCGCGGCTGGCATCCGATGATGAGCGGATCATCGGCGTGTTCGATGGCAACATGCTGATCGGGATCGGCGGCATCACGCGCGACTGGCGGGTCAAGCTGCGGCACAAGGCATTGTTGTTCGGGATGTTCGTCGTGCCCGAGGCGGTGGGGCGCGGTGTTGGTCTTGCCATTGTTGATGCGTTGATTGCGGAGGCGCGTGGATTTGTTGCCTCGCTGCACCTGACATTGATGGCCGACAATGATCGCGCGCTGGCGCTGTATGAGCGCGCCGGATTTATCGTTTACGGGCGTGAACCGCAGTCGGTCATGCAGCCCGATGGTCCGGGTGATGAACTTCTGATGTGGCGAGCGATAGACTCATCAGCGCAGGGCGTTTAGCAGCGCGGGCATGTCCACCATATTGATCGTCGATTTCGGCAGCCAGGTTACCCAGCTTATCGCCCGCCGCGTGCGCGAGGCCGGGGTGTATTGCGAGATTGCGCCGTTTAATGCGGCCGAGGCGGCGTTTGACCGGCTGAAACCGTCGGGGATTATTTTCGGGGGCGGTCCGGCGTCGGTTACGCATAGCGACAGCCCGCGCGCACCGCAGCGATTCTTCGACGCGGGCGTCCCCATCCTCGGCATCTGCTATGGTCAGCAGACGATGTGCGCGCAGTTGGGCGGACGTGTCGGCAGCGTTGAAAGCCGCGAGTTTGGACGCGCGTTTCTCAAGGTTGATGAAAGCTGCGTGCTATTTGACGGCCTGTGGGCACCGGGCGAAAGCCACCAAGTCTGGATGAGCCACGGTGACAAGGTCGAAGCATTGCCGCCGGGTTTCCGCGTGGTTGCAACATCCGAACGCGCGCCCTTTGCGGTGGTCGCCGATGATGCGCGGCGATTCTATGCGACAATGTTCCACCCCGAAGTCGTCCACACACCCGATGGTGGCAAGCTGATCGCCAATTTCGTCCGCCATGTCTGTGGCTGCCCCGGCGACTGGACGATGGCAGGGTATCGACAGGCAAAGATTGCCGACATCCGCAAGCAGGTCGGCGACAGACGAGTCATTTGCGGGCTTTCGGGCGGCGTCGATAGTGCGGTCGCCGCGGTCCTGATCCACGAAGCGATCGGTGATCAGCTGACCTGTGTCTATGTCGATCACGGCCTGATGCGGCTGGGCGAAAGCGAACAGGTCGTCGGCCTGTTTCGCGAGCATTTCGGCATTCCGCTCGTGCACGTTAATGCCGAGACGCTGTTCATGAATGGCCTCAAGGGGCTGACCGATCCCGAGGACAAGCGCAAGTTCATCGGCAAGACTTTCATCGAGGTTTTCGATGATGAAGCCAAAAAGATCGGTGGCGCGGATTTCCTCGCGCAGGGGACGCTTTATCCCGACGTGATCGAGAGCGTTTCGTTCACCGGCGGGCCAAGCGTGACGATCAAGAGCCACCACAATGTCGGCGGCCTGCCCGAACGGATGAAGATGGGGCTGGTCGAGCCGCTGCGCGAATTGTTCAAGGATGAAGTTCGCGTGCTGGGCCGCGAGCTTGGGCTACCCGAGATTTTCGTCGGGCGGCATCCGTTTCCGGGGCCGGGCCTCGCCATCCGCATTCCCGGCGAAGTGACCAGGGAACGCTGCGACGTGTTGCGCAAGGCGGATGCGATCTATCTCGAGGAAATCCGGTCAGCGGGGCTGTATGATGCGATCTGGCAAGCGTTTGCCGTGCTCCTTCCCGTCCGCACGGTCGGCGTGATGGGCGACGGCCGGACGTATGAGAATGTCTGTGCGTTGCGGGCGGTGACGTCGACCGATGGCATGACGGCGGATATCTATCCGTTCGATGCAAGCTTCCTCTCACGCGTTGCCACGCGGATCGTGAATGAAGTGCAGGGGATCAACCGGGTGGTTTATGACTATACAAGCAAACCGCCGGGGCCGATCGAGTGGGAGTGAGTTGATTTTTGGCACTCCTTACGCTACGTAAGGAATTGGAGATCGACAATGCCAACGATGACCATGACGTCCAAAGGCCAGTTCACGATGCCCGCTTCCGAGCGGGCGCGGCTGCGGCTCGTGCCGGGCAGTAAGGTGGATATTGTCGTGAATGCGGCGGGTGAGACCGTGTTGAAACCGCGCACCGGCGACATCAGGGCGTTGCGGGGAATTATTAAATATGATGGTCCGCCGGTTTCGATCGAAGAGATGAACGAGGCGATCGGGGCCGCGGTGGCTGAGGAGTATTGGCGCTCGGTTTCGTGATCACGGTCGATACGAACATCCTTGTTCGTTATGTTCTGCAGGATGATCCGGTTCACGGTGCTTTAGCCTCGACATTTCTCGAAGAGCGTTTGTCCGAGCAAAACCCTGGCCTGATAACGGTTGTTTCGTTGCTGGAGTTTTCGTGGCTTTTGCGACGAACTTTCGGACAAAGCACGGCGAGGGTTGCCGATATTATCCGCACATTCCTGAATGCATCCAATTTGGTGATTGAGCGTCGTGATATGGTTACTCTCGCGCTGGATATGGAAGGCGGTTTCGCGGACGCTTTGCTTCACCTTTCTGGCCTGCAGGCAGGCGCGGCAGGGACTATTACCTTCGACAAAAAGTTCGCGCGGATCGATGGCGTTGAACTTTTGGATGGTTAGGTGATATACTTCGGCAACGATAAACGCGGGGGAGCGTGTCATGACCAAACCACCATCATGGTTTTACGTCGCCGCAGTGATTTTAATCCTATGGGAAATTATCGGCTGTTTGGCGTATCTGAGCCAGGTGACGATGAGCGCCGCTGACATGGCGCAACTGCCTGCGGCCCAGCGTGAGATTTGGGCGATGATGCCGCCCTGGGTGACGAGTGCTTATGCGCTGGCCGTATGGCTTGGATTGGCGGCAGGGATTGCGCTGTTGCTGCGCTTCAAGATTGCGCGGTCGCTTTATATCGTTTCGCTGATTGCCGTTGTGGTTCAGTTTGGCTGGACGTTTCTCGCGACGCCGCTGCTAACCACGATTGGCGGGTCTGCGGTCATTTTCCCGCTGTTCATCATTGCTGTGGGCGTGATGGCGGTCTGGTTTTCGGGGAAAGCAGCGGGCAACGGCTGGTTGCGATGATGGTTACCGTTTTCGGC